>NZ_JAVKVB010000013.1:0-13680 GCF_031460975.1 Thermosynechococcus sp. HY213
ATCGGCTGCTAAGGCCGCCCAATCCAGCTTCCAAGGACGACGGGGGACAACTGTGGGGGCTAAGTCGTCTCGCTTCAGCCAGCGATGGATAGTGGCGCGGCTCACCTGAAAAATTTGAGTCGCTTCACTGATTTTGCCACCTTGCTTGATATAGGAGACAACCCGCTCTCGTAAGTCCAAGCTATAGCTCATATTCTTGAGTAACATTCATGACGCTTTGAGTATAGCCTATCCCTCTTGAAAATATCTCATCTCCTTTCGAAATGGCTATAGTTCGCCTAATAGCGGCAGATCGAGGGTGGCTTGCTTGCCTTGGAGGACGACGTAAAAGCCACCGAGGCCAAGGGGGTCAATGAGTTGGTGCAGTGATTGATGGCGGTTGAGAGCTTGGAGGAGATTGCCATTCCTCTGTTGTTGTGCTAGTAGGCGATCGCCCAAACCCAAGGCCATGAGAAATAAACTCTGGCGGGTGACATAGAGGGTTTCAAGGCCAAAGTGCTCACCATAGCGCGTCAAGGCGGTCACATCCACATGAGCCGTAATGTCCTGCTGGCCCACAAAACAGTAGGGATTGTCGTGGTAGCGGTGTTGATAGTAGCACTGCAAGGTACCCTCACAGCGGGCAGGATGATAGTATTGCTGGGCGGGATAACCATAGTCAATGGTGAGAACAAAGCCCCGCTCTAGGTGCTGACTCAGATCCTTGAGCCAGGGGATGAGGTTCAAATTAACCTCGGTACGGTAGCCGTCGCTGTAGCCCTGCTGCTGCGGATTAATGCCAACGGTGGCAAAGTACTTGTGAATGCGATCGCCACTCAAGGGACGCAAAACCTCTTGAAACTCCCCTTGGGCATTGAGGCTGACGTAAATTTCCTGCCAATTGCTCCCCTGCCATTGCAGCCGATGCACTGGGAATGCATCCACGAGTTCATTGCTAAAAATACAGCCAACGATGGGTTCAGCCGCTGTGCTAGAATCCAGCCAGTGCAGGCGATCGCCCCAAGGAGCCAAGCGTTGCCGTTGGCGTTCCCGTAAAGTGGGGGACTGCTCTTGAATCTGGTACTCCAGGGCGGTAAAGAAATCGGGGTAGGTCGCTTGGCTATAGCCCAAGACCCCAGCCGCAAATTGGCCTTCACCCGCCCCCATCTCCAACAGGGTAAACTGCTGCGGTCGCTCCAAGGCGTGCCACATCTGCACAAAAGCCTCAGTGAGCAGTTCCGCAAAATCCCTCGTCAGACTACTGGACGTGATAAAGTCGCCGCGCCGACCAATTTGTATTTGGGGACGGTTGTAGTAGCCCCACTGCGGTGCATAGAGAGCCAAGGCCATAAACTCACAGAAGGAAATGGCGCCCGCTGCCCTGATGCGCTCCTGAAGGTCGGCCAATAGCTGAGTGCCCTTTGGCATCAATCATCCACTCCGGCAATGGGGGCAAACCCTTGGCGCTGCACATTCTCGGTAATGACACGCGGTTCCAGAAATTGCAGTAGGTAATCGCGGCCACCCGCTTTGGAACCGATCCCTGAGAGCTTAAAGCCACCAAAGGGCTGCCGATCCACGATCGCCCCCGTAATCCCACGGTTGATGTACAGGTTCCCTACGGCAAATTGGGCTTTGGCCTGCTGAATATGGGACGGCGTCCGCGAATACAGCCCCCCCGTCAGGGCATAGGCCGTGGCATTGGCAATTTCAAGGGCTTGGCTGAAGGTTTCTGCCCGCAGTACCGCTAGCACCGGGCCAAAAATTTCCTCTTGGGCGAGCGTGGCGGTGGGGGGGACGTTGGTAAAGATGGTAGGGGAGACAAAATACCCCACCTCCGGTACCGGTACACTCAAGGTCAGTTCCGCTTCCCGCTGTCCCTTGGCAATGTATTCCTGAATGCGATCGCGGGCGGCTGCGGTCACCACCGGTCCAACACGGGTACTGGGCAAATGGGCAGGCCCAATATTGAGGGACTTGGTGGCCTCCACTAAGCGCTGCACAAAGGGTTGATAGATGGACTCGAGGACAATCACCCGCGAACAGGCGGAGCATTTTTGGCCGCTGTAGCCAAAGGCCGATTGCACCACCCCCGCCACTGCCTGATCTAAGTCGGCACTTTCGTCAATGATAATGGCGTTTTTGCCCCCCATCTCAGCAATCACCCGTTTGATGTGGGTTTGTCCCCGCTGCAACACCGCTGCCTCAGCAATAATGCGGCAACCCACCTCTTGGGAGCCAGTAAAGGCAATGAGATGCACATCGGGGTGTTTTGTCAAATAGGGGCCAATCACCGATCCTCGCCCCGGCAGAAACTGAAATACCCCGCGGGGAAAACCAGCGGCAATGAGAATTTCAGCCAGCTTCGCTGCAACCACAGCCGCCGGATCCGCGGGCTTGAGGATGGTACAGTTGCCTGTGACTAAGGCGGCCACGGTCATACCGGTGGGAATCGCTAGGGGAAAGTTCCAAGGGGAAATGACGACTGCAATGCCGCGACCTTGGTAGTGGTAATGGTTGGTTTCACCGGGAAAGTTGCGGTCATAGCCGCTGCTGAGGCGCTCCATTTCATCGGCGTAGTAGCGGCAAAAATCAACGGCTTCGGAGACTTCGGCATCCCCTTCCGCCACCACCTTGCCCACTTCATAGCACATCCAAGCCACCAGTTCATGGCGTTGTGCCTCGAGGAGATCCGCTGCCCGCCGTAGCAGGATGGCCCGTTCGGCTACGGGAGTCTGTTGCCACTGCGCTTGAGCGGCTTTGGCAGCCCGGATTGCATGATCGGCATCCTCAATGGTGGCCAAGCCAACGCGACCCACGATTTCCTCTGGCTGTGAGGGGTTGAGGGACTCACTGTATTCGAGGGTATTGACGCGATCGCCATTGATGATGGGGGTATAGGTTTGCCCTAGTTGGCGATGGACATGAATTAAGGCCGCTTGAATCGCTTCCCGCTGGCTGGCGCGGGCATAGTCGCTATTGGCGGCATTGACAAAGGTTGAGGTCTTGCCGGTGGTCAGATGAACGTTCACTGCCCTAAAGTCTGCCGTTGGTTCTGGCGGTGCCAAGAGTGCGTCAATATTTACCGCTCCCAATTGTTGGCGCAAAAAGGAACTATTGGCCGTATTTTCCAAGAGCCGCCGAATCAGGTAGGCCATCCCCGGAATCAGCTCACCGTAGGGACAATAGACCCGCACCGTCTGCCCCGCTTCCACAAGAGCCTTGGCAAGTTTATCGGCCATACCATAGAGAACTTGGCATTCCATGGACGTGGGCGGAATGTGCTGATGTTGGGCGATCGCGATCGCCCGCGCTTGGGAACGCACATTATGACTCGCAACTGCTGTGCGCAAAAGCGTGTGGTGACTCAGGAGCAGTTCAATCACCCGCTCAAAGTTGGCGTCGGTATCTTGCTTGTGTTGATAGACGGGCAATGGCCAGTCATTTTGTACCGCCTTAATCAGTTCTTGATCCCAGTAGGCGCCCTTGACCACCCGCACGGTGATTGGTGTCCCCCGCTGTTGCACCCAAGTAATCAGGTCTTGGGCATCTTGGTAACTATCCCGCAAATAGGCTTGCAGGGTCAGCCCGACATCAGCGCGATCGCGAAACTCTGGCTCTAGCAAAATGTCCTTGAGGATTGCAAGGGTAATGTCTTTGTAGGCATACTGCTCCATGTCAAAGTGCACCGCTACCCCCAATTCTTGGGCACGATGCAACAGCCGCCGAATCGGTTCCCCCACCTTGGCACGGCAGCCAGACACATCCAAAGGATCAAACTGCGAGTAGAAGGCCGTCAGCTTCACGGAGACTTGGACTGGATTCACCCCTTCCCGCTGACCCAAGGGGCTGAGTTGCTGCATCAAGTCAAGGTAGCGATCGCAATACTGCTGCGCCTCTGCCTCCGTAATCACCGCTTCCCCAAGAATATCCATCGTCACCAGCATGCCCTGCTTGCGTAGGCGGCCAATGGTTTTCAGCACCTGCTCGGTGGTTTCACCAGCAATGTACTTGTGGGCAAGGGCTTGAACCGCTGTTGTGAAGGTGGTTGCCGCTGCTTGGGCGGGCAGGGAATCCGGCTGAGCAAAGTTCAAGAGTTTTTTTAGGCCTTCCGGCAACTCCACACTGGGGTCACTGAGGTACTCCTGCAAGTGGCGTGCCACCTCGGCTTTACTGCGCAGACTCGGCAGGCAGTCAATGAGGCGAAAGAGTTGCACCCGTAGCCCCGGATGTTCCATCGCCCAGCCGAGGAGTTTATCTTCAATGCGCATTTGCTCCCGCAGTTGACTGAAAAAGTTGCGGGACTCTTGACTAGCCGCCCACAGTTGACGGGCGATCGCGATCGTTTGTGCTTCGTAAAGACCAGTCACGGAGAATCTTGGGTGAGGAGCAGCCTTTCCTATTTTCCCATGTCCTCTAAAGCAAACAACCAAATTCTTAGCAGGGACGAATCAATCGGTGGTTAGCTCGCACCAAGCAAATGTGATTCTCCTCACCAATGGACACCTTGAACCAAGGCAATCCTCGACTATCGGTAATCGTGGCAAAGCCTGCGGGTGTGATATTGGCTCTTAAAACAGTGCCTGTGGGAAAGCGGTGCACCACCGGCCAGCGCATAATCGCCAGCTCCCAGCCTAGGGAGCAAATCTGCGTTGTGGAATAGCGAAAATCTAAAGAAATAGAGAAGTATGTACAGTGGTTGGGGACGTTGTTTATCTGCCTGTCTGAGTGAAAACCAATCAAACCATCTGATGGCCTTAGCACCTCAACAACCCTCTCTCTACGCCAGTGTGCTTGTGGACTGTCCGGCGGCAAGCGAGGCTTACACTTACCAAGTTCCTGCGGGTTGGTGTCTCCAAGGGGGCGAGGTGGTGGAAGTACCCTTTGGCTCCCAAGTGGTGCGGGGGATTGTCCTCGAGGTACTAGAAACTGTAGCCCCATCCGTCGATCCACAGCGCTTGCGATCGCTCCTTGAAGTGGTTGACCAGCAGCTTTTTCCCAAGGACTATTGGGCGTTGTTAGAACAAATTGCCACGTACTACTGCACGCCTTTAATTCAAGTGGTGCGCACTGCTCTGCCGCCGGGGGTCTTGGGGCGATCGCAACGGCGGGTGCGCCTGCGGCGCCAACAGGGGATTCCCCCCCTGTCAGAACAGGGGCAACATCTGCTGCGCTTTCTCCAGACCAAGGGTAATGGGGACTACAGTGTGCGCTACCTCCAGCAACAGCTTCCCAAGGTTGAGCGTGCCCTCGCAGAACTCGAACGCCTTGGCTTGGTGGAAACCTACTTAGCGGCACCCGCTAGTCAACAGCCAAAACAGCAGCAGGCAGTGATCCTCCTCAATAGTGAAGGCGAGACCTTAACGCAGCGGCAGCGCCAAATCCTCCGCTATTTGCAGCAGCAGGGTCGCGATTGCTGGCTACAAGAGGTGGTCAAGGCCACCGGCACCACCGCCCAAACGCTCCATCGCCTTGCCGCCAAAGGATACATTGCCATTGTCGAGCAGCAGCACTGCCGCATTGAACAGGGGGTAGCGGTGACACCGGATCGGCCAAAAGCCCTCACCCCTGCCCAAGCCACTGCCCTGCAAGCCATTTCAGCACACCTAGACTGTGCCCAAACCTTTCTCCTGCACGGGGTGACGGGGTCGGGCAAAACGGAAGTCTATCTGCAAGCAATAGCTGAGTGCCTAGGGCGAGGGCGATCGGCCTTGCTGCTAGTGCCGGAGATTGGCTTGACGCCTCAACTGACGGATCGCGTGCGTGCTCGCTTTGGTGAACGCCTGTTGGTCTATCACAGTGGTCTCAGTGAGGGGGAGCGCTACGATACTTGGCGGTTGACGCTGATGCCGCAGCCACGGGTAATCATTGGCACGCGATCGGCGGTTCTGCTGCCCTTGGTGGGCTTGGGTTTGATCATTCTGGATGAAGAGCACGACAGCGGCTACAAACAGGATCAACCTCAGCCCTGCTACCATGCCCGTACCGTTGCCCAGTGGCGATCGCGCCAGCAACAGTGTCCCCTGATTTTAGGAACCGCTACCCCTGCCCTCAGCACTTGGCAGGCTGTCCAAACCGGCCAGATTCAGATCCTTTCCCTTCCCCAGCGTATCCACGCCACCCCCCTGCCCCCCATCACCGTCGTGGATATGCGCCAAGAATTGCACCGTGGCAACCGTTCCATGCTCAGTCGTCCGCTGCAAGACGCTCTAGGGAATCTTCAGGGACAGCAGGCAATTCTCTTTGTACCGCGGCGGGGTCACAGTACCTTTGTCTCCTGTCGCAGTTGTGGCACAGTGATCTACTGTCCCCATTGCAGCGTCTCTCTCACTGGACACCTCTTTGGCGAGGAGATGGAAGTGCTGCGCTGTCACTATTGCAACTATAGCCAAGCCGTACCGCAGCGTTGTCCCAGTTGTGCCTCCCCCTATCTCAAGCCCTTTGGTGGCGGGACGCAGCGGGTGGTGAGTGAACTGAATCGCCTCTTGCCGCAGTTGCGAGTTCTGCGCTTTGACAGTGATACGACCCAACACAAGGGTGCCCATCGCCGGTTACTGGCTCAGTTTGCCGCCGGCGAAGCTGATGTGATGGTGGGGACACAAATGCTGACGAAGGGCATTGATCTGCCGCAGGTCGCCCTCGTGGGAATTTTGGCTGCCGATAGTCTCCTGCACTTGCCTGATTATCAGGCGGCAGAACGCACGTTTCAAATCCTCACCCAAGTGGCGGGGCGATCGGGCCGCGGGACACACCCCGGTAAAGTCATTCTCCAAACCTATGTGCCGCAGCATCCAGTGATTACAGCGGTCAAAGCCTATGACTGGGACACCTTTGCTACCCAGGAGCTAAGTAGCCGTGCCCCCTTGGGCTATCCCCCCTATGCCCAACTAATCCTTCTGCGCTTGAGTAGTCCCGATGCTGAGGAGGTGGCCGCAACGGCTCAGGCGATCGCCCAACAGCTCCAAACGTTAGCCCCAGTTTCTCAGGGAGAATGGGAAGTACTTGGCCCCGCCCCGGCCGCGATCGCCAAAATTGCTGGCCGCTACCGCTGGCAAATTTTACTCAAGGGCAAACTAGAACGAGTTTCTAACCTCAGCCCAGCCCTCATGCACCTCAAGGAGCAGTGTCCCCGCTCAACCCGCCTCAGTATTGATGTTGACCCCCTGAACTTTCTCTAGGGGGGCTTCAGTAAACCACCACAGTGCTGTGACCGGCACGACCCCCAAAACAAATCCCAGCGTTGCCGGAATCCAAAAACGTTGATCCAAGGACGTGAGGGTAATCATCGCCCCAAAGGCAAAATTCACCAGATACACCACCAAGGGGGTAATGAGTTGCCCACGGTTCACCACCATTGGCTTTGGCCACCAAGTGATCATCGCCAGCCCCATAAATACGGCTCCTGTGCCCGTCCATCCCAGAATGTTGCGGTAAGGCATCCCAAAGAATTCACCGACATCCTGAAATTGCCAAAAAGGAATGGCAGTTTGACTCATGGCCGGATCAAGGACAAAATCCCAAGCGGTTAAAAAGATTGCTCCCAAGCCCACGGTGATCAGGGCTGCCCCCAAGCCCACGCCCTTGCCTTCCCGCAGCGGACGACTGATGAAGCCACTGTAGGCCAAAAGAAACGTGACTAGCCCCATATAAAACCAAGAGAGGGGAATGGTGAAGGGCACCAGTCCAGCAATTTTGTGCCCCAAACCACTGAGGTAACCATAATGGCCAAAGGGAAAGCCGGTACTCGTCCCCAACAGTTCACTGGTAAGGGAAATGCCCACCGCTGGCAGCAAAAAGCCAAGCAGTTTGCCAAGGCCAAAGTTGCGATAGGTGTGAAGGGCGATCGCCAGTGCGCCGAGGACAATATAAACGACACCCCCACTCCCCATACTCCATTGAAAAAGCTGCTGACCCCAGGCGGGCAACGCCAGAATAAACTCGGGATGGGGAACGACGAGGAGCAACCCCGCTAAGCCAAAGGCCATCGCCACAATATGACCAACTAGGCACACCTGCTCCGCAACGAAAAGCGCGTTCTTGGGTTTCATAGGGGCAATCTCAAAGGGGCAATCGTTTACAAATGTTAATATGTTAATGTACCACTGTTCCCACTGTCGTCTATCCACCTCAAAAAGGCAGTTGGATTTCGCCAAGGGCATCATAGATTGCCAACAATCCTGCCCCCAAGCTAGCACTCAGCGTTAGCCCCCAACTCCAAACCGCCCCTTCAGAAAATTGCGGACGACGCTGAAGCACTTGCCCATAGCCCCGCAGCCGCATTGCCAGATAGATCTGCTGTGCCCGTTCCTCGGCGCGAATGAGAAAGATACCAATCACCTGTGCCCACGGGCGAAGGCGGCGCCAACTCAAGCGAAATCCCCGCAGAAAGAGTGCCTGCTGCATTTGTGTCAACTGACTCTCTAGCTCAAAGAGATAGCGATAGGTCAAAGCCAGCGTATCCACCAACAGGGGGGGGAGCCCCCACCAGCGACAGACCCGCACCCATTCACTAAACGTCAAGCTTTCTAGCAACACCACGCCAAGGGCAAGACACAAGACCAAGCGCCATGTGAGGAGCAGTGCGATCGGCCACGCCGTAACCGCCAACAGTAACCACAGTCCCAGAAAAAAGAGCCCCATCTGCTGCAGACGTTTGCCCAAGCGCTGCCAAGGGACATGGCTCAGGAGATAGAGGAGCGCCACAAGCAAGGTCGCGATCGCCAGACTGTCTAACCGCCGCAAACTACTAATGCAAAAAATCCACAGGAGAATCGCCATCACCCGTGCCGGCGGCGACCAGTAGCGAAAGCTCAAGGGTTATGCCCTAATTAATGTGTTGACTACGCAAAAAGCGATCAATATCGTTATTGGCACCAATCACCACCATAATGTCCCCTTTATTGAGCTTTTGGTTGGGACTGGGATTGATCTCAAACTTATCATCAAAGCGCAGGGCAATGAGGTTGAGGCCATAGCGACTACGGAGTTCCACCTCGGCAACTGTGCGATTGTGAAATGCCTCAGGCACTTTGACTTCGACAATACTTTTTTCGGGGTCAAGGTCAAACCAATCGAGAATCGCTGGGCGGGTGAGCGATCGCGCCAGTTCACAACCCGCCTCATACTCTGGAAAGACCACCCGATCTGCCCCCACTCGCTCTAAGAGTTTTTTATGAATCTCTGAGGAAGCCTTGGCAATGACATTGGGCACGCCTGCCTCCTTTAGGTTCAATGTCGTGATAATACTGGCGTCGAGATGGTTGCCAATGGCCACAATTACCGTTTCAAACTCAAACAGACCCGCCTCCTTGAGGGCTTGGGGATCCGTGGAATCCAGTTGAATCGCATGATCCACAATGTGATCCTGAAGCACTTGATTCACCAATCGCTCTTGGTTATCACTGCCGAGCACCTCATAGCCCATGCTGTGCAGGGTCTCGCACACCCCCCGGCCAAACCGCCCTAGGCCAATCACCGCATACTGCTGCGAGATCTTGACCCCCCGCCCGCGAAAGAGCATTGCTCCAAAATCCACCATTCCTGAGTTTCCTATTGGCTTTGCGATGCCGATGATGACCCTTTTCTAACATATGGGATACATAGGGGGGATGCAATCTAGCAATTAAATTTTTGGCCGTATTCGATCGCTGTGAAAAGGGCTGTAATTGATCATGCCCTTAAGGAGTGGACGCTGAGCCGCCTGAATGGGTCAGTTCTTGGAGTCGCTGACGAATGTGTGCAGCACTGGCACGGGGAGAAAAGCGCGGTACGGGAAGCACTTGCGTTCCAATCACTAGGTAGAGAACAGGAATCTCGTATTGATAGGCTTGCCACCAATCCTCGCGGCTGGTGATGTCGCGTACCTCAAGGGTAAATTCCTTCAGAGTGGCCAGCTTCTCTTGTAGTCCTTCACAGAGGTGACAGCCGGGCTTGCTATAGAGAATCAGATGGGTCACGGTTGCGGCGCAGAAACGAGGGGGGTATCGCCAATATGACGGTGATCCCGCAGGCCAAAAATGGCTTCTACATGGCGGTAGTGCTTCATTTCAATCAGGTTGTGGAAGGGGTCTGCGAGAAAGAACGTTTGGTGCTCTAGGGGGGTATTGGCAAAGCGGGTACGCGGTGGCTGGTAAAAGTCAAGTCCCTTCTTGATCACGCGATCGCAGAGGTTTTGCCAGTCGGCCCGTGCCAAGAAAATCAAGCCAAAGTGGCGCGGATAAATGCTCTTGGGTGGGGTTAAGGGTTCATCCGTGACGTGAGCCACCAGTTGATGGCCATAGAGCTTCATGATCAGGCAGTGGGGATTTTCGCGCCCCGGTTCACAGCCCAACCCATCAATGTAGTAGGCCTTGGTGTCCGCCAAATTACTGACAGGAAAGGCAAGGTGAAATAAAACGGGAGCGATCGCCAACTGAGCCATAAATCTCTCTTAAGTAAAAATGGCTAAATCAGCTGCCATTGTAACAGGGAAATCCCACCTCAGGCATCTCCTCAGCGCCTAGATCTTCGATCTTCCTTCTATTGACAACGGAATGGGTAGCACGGGTAGGGGTAATAGGGGTAGTAGAGGGGCGGGTAAATCACTGGGCGAGGCGGATAGGGCACTGGCACAATAATGTAGGTTTGGGACTGCCCCGGTGGATGGTTAATGATAGGTATAGGTCTAATGGGGGCATACTGCTGTGTGCGGGGTCGACCAAAGGACTCTAGCCCAGGGAAAAAAACATCGACACCCGGCTGATTAGGAAAAAGGGGATAGGCAGCACGACTGGGGGGAGCGATCGCCACCAGCGTAGCTAAGCTACTGATGGCCAACGGCAGGAAGCGTAACATAGATGCCTCCAAGGAGAGAGTGATCCGCTGATTCTGACGTGGCGGTGCCTAGGGAAGTTCCCGTAGAACACGACTCAAAATATCCACCATTTGATCAATGTGCGATCGCTCCACAATCAGCGGTGGTGAGAGGGCAATAATATCCCCCGTGACACGAATCAGTAGTCCCGCTTCAAAGGCACGACAGAGGGCATCATAGCCCCGTGCCCCTCCTTGCCCCTCCCGTGGCGCCAATTCAATCCCTGCCACCAAGCCCAAGTTGCGAATATCAATGACATGGGGCAGACCCCGTAGGCTGTGGATGGCCTCCTGCCAATAGGGCGCCAGGGAAGCCGCCCGCTCAAATAGGGCTTCTTTCTCGTAGATCTCTAGGGTTGCCAAGGCGGCCGCACAGGCAAGGGGATGTCCCGAATAGGTGTAGCCATGGAAAAACTCAATTTGCCCCGCGGGGCCTTGCATGAAGGTGTCGTAAATCTCATCGCGGACAATCACCGCTCCCATGGGTACAGCGGCATTGGTTAGACCCTTCGCAACCGTGATGAGGTCTGGAGTCACACCAAAGTACTGACTGGCAAAGGGGGCACCGAGACGGCCAAAACCCGTGATCACTTCATCAAAGATCAGCAAAATGCCGTGGCGATCGCAAATGGCACGCAGGCGTTCCAAGTATCCTTGGGGCGGAATCAATACCCCCGTAGAGCCAGCGAGGGGTTCAACAATCACTGCCGCAATCGTCGAGGCATCATGCAGCGCCACTAAGCGTTCTAGCTCATCGGCTAAATGTGCTCCCCAAGCGGGTTGCCCCTTGCTGAAGGCATTGTGCTCAAGGTTGTGGGTGTGGGGCAGATGATCCACTCCTGCCAAGAGAGAACCAAAGAACTTGCGATTGGGCGCAATTCCCCCCACTGAAATTCCACCAAAGCCGACCCCGTGATAGCCCCGCTCACGCCCAATGAGCCGTTGTCGTGTCCCTTCTCCCCGCAGCCGATGGTAGGCAAGAGCAATTTTCAAGGCTGTATCCACGGCCTCAGAGCCAGAGTTGGCAAAAAAGACATGGTTGAGGGGATCAGGGGTAATGGCACGCAGGCGATCGGCCACCTGAAATGGCCCCGGATGTCCCATCTGAAATGTGGGGGCAAAATCCAGTGTTGCTGCCTGTTGGGCGATCGCGCTGACAATTTCTGGACGGCAGTGGCCGGCATTGACACACCACAACCCGGCGGTGCCATCGAGAATCTCACGGCCATCAATGCTCCTGTAGTACATCCCGGCTGCCGAAACAAGGAGCCGAGGGCTTTGCTTGAACTGGCGGTTGGCCGTAAAGGGCATCCAGAAGGGGTCGAGGTTGAGATCCGCAAGGGTGGGCAGCGTCATCAGACTAAAACTGGTTCGTATTATCCGTCGTGGGCATGAGCCCAATAATATCGCGGTAGGCCGCCACAATGACACAACTACTCCAAGGAATAGTCACCAGCATCCCCACACAGCAGAGGCAAAAGCCCAAGATATTGAAGAAAATGATTGACACGCTGAGAAAAAAGAAGCTCCACCAATCGCGGGAAACTAAGCGGCGGCTGGTTTCTAGTGCCGGCCACACATCAAACCGGTGTTCCACCACCAAAGGCACAGCAAACATATAGGCTACCCCAAAGTAAACCCCCGGCAGCAGCAGGATGGCACCCACCAAGATGAAAACGGGGGTCAGGGCATCCGGCACAGCGGGAAGCTGCTCCAGTAACGCTAGCAGTTGTTCTAAGTCGGCATCGGGTTCCGCTGCTTCAGCCGCCGCCCGCCTTAATATGCTTTGCCAGAAGGGCAACCCCGCAATCATGAATAGAATGCTGGCACTAATCACAAACACATTCGTAATCAAACCGATGATCAAGTTCGTCAGAAAAATTGGCAAAAAGTAGTTGTTTTTGAACGCATTAAAAAAGTCGCTAAATTCGGGTCTTTGGTTGCGGGCAATGCGAAAGCTGAAAAAGTAGTAGCCTGCGGCGAAGAGGCCTGCCAAAATCGTGCTAACAATCGGGCCAGCCCCCGGAATGTTGTTGAGCACACCATTGATAATCATTGCCAGAATGAGAAAACCAATGTAGGCAGCGGGTTGAGTGCTGAAAATTTGCCAGCCCTCATTGAGGTATTGACCAATCCGTACTTGATAGGGGCGGTTGGCGATCGCTTGGGGAGTATGTTCTGACTCACTGTACATAATGGCGGTTCCAAGGGGTTGCCTCTAGCCTAGCGATCGCTTCGGGTTGCGCCAATTGTCAATGTGTCACTTCTTCACCTTTCTAAAACATCGGATATAAGTCTTTCCTGTAGCCATGATGTTGAGTGTGTTCAATCCATGGGACAAGACTTGTATTTAATACCAGCTCTTTGTAACATTGAGCTTAATAAATAGGTCTTAAACGAGGGAATTGTCTATCCTAAAACTGAAGTCATCTCAGTAGGAGACCTTCATGGCTCGCCTGCTTGTCCTCACAATTACAGAAAGCTCTGAAGAACTGCAGCGACGCCTACAACATGAAACCGATGCTCGACAGCAGGAACGCTTGCAGATGCTCTACTGGCTGAAGCAAGGACTTGTCCACAGCCGCCCACAAATTGCCCAATTGCTCCATTGCAACGAGTCCACCATTACTCGCTGGCTGAACGCCTATCGCCAACGAGGACTCCAGCAGTTATTGGCAGTCAAGACGCCCCCCGGAGCCGCCCGCATCATCCTAAGACGGCGGTTTGGCCAGTTACCAGCTGGCCTTGAGGAGCGCATTCGCCAGCTCCCTGCCTATGAGATTGAAGCCTTGGCAGAGGCTCTCTTGGACTTCACTGCCCTAGAGGAAGTGTTTGCGTGGCTAGAGCGCT
>NZ_JAVKVB010000014.1:0-2595 GCF_031460975.1 Thermosynechococcus sp. HY213
AGCAGCACAATAGGCTCGTTGGGCAGATACCTCGAAAACATGAGAGCTAGGAATTCTAAATTCCTGCTGCACAAACTCCCGCACTTCTTCAGGAGTCATATCCCCTCTGCGTCGTTGATCAACTTTGTTTACGAGGGCATAGATATTTTCAGTTCCACCACGAATCTCAGCAATTGCCTGAACGGTTTCTTGAACACTTTTAGCCGCTTCGGTCTTGAGCTGGGTAAAGTCTAGGACAACCAAAATGAGACTACTACGCTCAAGTTGTTCAGCAAAAATATTCTTGATTTCTAAGTTCTCGCCTGCTTCGTTAGGACCTGGAGTGTCAATAATGACAAGGTTGCCCACTGTCGTATTGATGGGCTGATCCTCAAGGGTAAAGGGCGCGACCCTAATTTGAGGCAACTCCTGCATTCGTTTTATGACATTACAGTTGGGAACAAGTTCACTCGCTAAACGCACGATGTCATTCATGGGATGCAAGACTGTGCGGATATTTTCAACGCCTTTTATCTGTCGCTCGAATAGGAAGGGGTTGCTAATAATGTTGATTAGTGTGCGGGTCAAATGAGGATATCGCTCGCGCAATAGTTTCTCAACGCCTGTGCGATCTGTTTGACATTTCCAGTGAATATGATCAGCAGTCTCGCGAAATAAACTGACCAGCCCTTCGGGAACCATCAGAATAGGTTCAGCAATATTAGGGTCTAAAATGATTTCTGTTGCAGTAGCCGTCATTGCCGTGTTGCGAGCCGGTAGGAGGGGTTGACCGACGACTGCATTGATAATCGTAGACTTTCCTGCCTTCATCGGAGCGACCACGGCCATGCGTAGAGCCATTTCCTCAACGTTGGCGAGGGCTTGTCGAATCGCTAGTGTACCTGAAAATTCTGTGCCTGTTGCTTTATGAAGGTTGTTGTAGCGTTCAACAATGCCAACGGTCTGTTTCAGCAAATGAATGACATCTTGGCGCAAGTTTTCTAGTAGGGTCTCACTTGCCTGAATGTCTTGGGGAATGCCGGGGGGGATAGCTGTAGCCATATCATCAGCAGTCAGGAAGTACTGGGGGCTAGGTTAGCACAAAAGATAAAAAGTGTTGACACTGTAGGGTAAGGAAAGCTGAATTAATCACTGATTAGAGGAATTTTCTGGTGAATCGCAGGAAGAACCATAATTTTCCAGAACTTCCTCTACTCGACGCGAATAAATTGAAATATCACACTTCGCTTTTTGAGCATCCTCCTCGAGCTGCTCTAATTGCCTCATCACTTCTTCTTTTTTAACAGCAGACTTTCTCTGATATTCTTGGCTCTCAATCAGGGTTGTTCGATAATCCTTGAGATAGCTACTGAGATACTCGATGTATTGTTCTGCTTCTACTTTAAAACCTTTTTCTAAATAATTATTAACCTCTTGTTCTATTTGATTCGCTTGGGTGTCTATTTGTCGATTGATTTCCTCAACGACTTTATTGAGATAGACTACATATTCTTGAATAGTCTCTGTATAAATTTCATCCACTTCCTTAGGAATTAGCCAAAACCAGTGCCACCAAAATCTCTTTTTCACTTTTCGAACTTCGTTGACAGTCCTAGTTAAAGCTTCGGGTCGAAGTTCAGAATTGCCAAAACTAGCCTTTGAAACCTGAAAATCAGGAAGGCTTAATTGCACATTAAAAGTCATCTGGAGTCGTTCTCTTGCTTTTTCTAGGATAGGCTGAGTTTCTTCCTCTATTTCTTTCTTTAATCCAAGGATTTTTTCTCCTACAAATTTTTCAATCTTTTTCTGGGTATCACCAAAAAACTTTTCTGCTTCTTGTGAAACTAGGTTAAATATTTTTCCCTGAAAATCTTCAGCGTCATGCCTTGAGCTAAAAGGAATCCTTAAATGATCCTCACGAGACTTGTCGTTGGTTAATTTGTGTGCAAAGTCTGTGAGAAAAAGCTTTACTTTTTTGAGAACATCAGCCTGCTCATACTCTTTTTGAGAAAAAAGACGACTAACGTCTGCTCTTGCCTTGTTCTTCAATTTAAAGACTTCACTGGCAATCTGATTCTTAATTTTTTCTTGATACTCCTCGACAATATTCAACAGATTAGCCGAACTTTCAATTTCTTTAATATCTTGATTTAGTTTCTTAATTTCATCCTCAAGTGTACCTAGGGTTGCTTGATAGCTTCTTTTTCGCAAATTAATGTCTTCAAGAAGCTTATGAATAAAGCCGTGAGTGATGTTTAGAGATTCCCTGATTACTTTCGGTGCAGCAGTTTTAATGAGTTCACTAATCACTTTAGTGAAAAACTGATAAAATCCTGAGCGTTCATACCACTGCTCTCTAGCTTTCTTAGTAAACGCGTCTTTATCAATCTCTTCTAACTCTTTTTCCCACTCAGCCCCAAGAATTTCTCTTGCCAAATCTCCGGCCTCATCTCGAGTCCGCCAGTCTTCTCCTAAGCCATGCTGCTTCAGGAAACAAGCAGCACAATAGGCTCGTTGGGCAGATACCTCGAAAACATGAGAGCTAGGAATTCTAAATTCCTGCTGCACAAACTCCCGCACTTCTTCAGGAGTCATATCCCCTCTGCGTCGTTGATC
>NZ_JAVKVB010000015.1:0-147643 GCF_031460975.1 Thermosynechococcus sp. HY213
CGTTTGCTTCAGCTCCACAGAGTCAAAGCGGTAGCCCTGGGGGGGATTGATTCCCAAAAGGTCAAACAGTGTCTGGGGCAGCTGGGCAAACAGTTGGTAAAAGAGGGAGTCACGGCGCATTGAGAAATGAGGAAGTACTCACCCATGAAGGAGGGCTTAAGCGAGGACATCAGAATAGGAGCGGCTAGGGAACTCTTGATACACCTGTGTAATGGTGGCGGCTAGTCGTTGCATGCCAAGGGCAATTTCCTCATCACTGGCAGTGAGACTAATACGCAGGCACTCCTGTTTGTGGCGCCACGGCTCGGTCAAGCCGGGGAAAAAGGAGCTGCCGGGAACCACAATCACCCCTGCTCGCTTCAGGTGTTGATATAATTCCCAATCTGTCATGGGTAAATCCCGTAGCCATAGCCACGCGAAAATCGCCCCCTCACCGCGATGCAAAAACCAAGGAAGGTCGTTGGGCAAAGCAGTTCGTAGGGTTTCTTCGAGAACTGTCAACTTGCGCTGATAAAAGGGACGAATGACATTGACGGATACTTCGGCTAGGGCACCATTGGCAATGGCTAAGGCCGCGATCGCCTGACCGTAACGCGAGGCATGAATACAGGCATTGGTTTGAAAGGCTTCGAGAACACTCAAAATCTCGCGATCGCCAATGGCAATCCCCACCCGCTCCCCCGGCAGTCCTGCTTTTGAGAGGCTGAGGCAGTGGACAATATTGCCGCCAAAAACGGGTGCTAGTTCCGTAAAGTTCAAGCTGGGATAGGGGGGGCCATAGGCAGCATCAATCAACACTGGAACGCCATAGGGGACAGCGAGATCAGCAATTTGCCGCACCTCGACATCCGTGAGCACATTTCCCGTCGGATTGCAAGGACGAGAGAAGATGACGCATCCAGTCGTCTCATCAATGTGGAGTTGTTGAAAGTCGGGACGATACTTAAAGGTGTGATCCGCTTCAAAAATCTCAAGGCGCGGACGATAGGCAACAACGGTATCAGGGGTAAAGCTGACGCCACCATAACCCGTATATTCTGGACTCAAGGGGAGAACGACTTTCTTTAATTCACCGTTGGCGCTAAAGCCCCCAAAAGCATTGGCAGCAAAGAAGTAGATGGCCTGACTGCCGGGGGTGACAAGGACATTGCGCTCCGTCAGGTTCAAACCATAGCGGCGATTAAAATCATCGACAACGGCAGCAATTAGCGGTTCATACCCTTGGCTTGTGCCGTAGCGGCAGACCACTTGGCCAAATTCTGGGCTGGCCATTAGCTCGTGGGTACAGTCGCGCCATAGTTGCTCCACCTCAGGGACAATGAGGGGATTACCTGCACTCAGGTTAATCAGGTCTTGACCGCGATTCAGGCGCAACGTCTCAATAATATCCTTCATGATTGCCCGAACTCCCGTCAGTTGGGACATTTGCTGGCCAATCTGGGAGAGTGCAGGATTCATAGGCAAAGGACATAGACAGTATTGGTTAGGATAGCATCTGCGCTTCTATTAAGGGACAGATGGAACCAATAGATACGGTCAATGCTGCTATTCGGTGGGTCACTGTAACATAACGTTAGAATAGGCCAAGAACTGTAAGGCATTCATGGCAGCGTTTATCCCCTTTGTTGGTAAACCTTCTTCCCCTTGGCGATCGCTCGTGATTGGGGTGATTGCTGCTGGTTTGATTGGCAGTGGTGGCCTACTGCTGTGGCGATCGCGCCAAACGCCCCTTGATTTAGATCGCTACACCATACCCGTTCAAGACAGTCGCGATTTAGTCGCTCGCATTGCTGCCACGGGCAAAGTGGTGCCTGTGCAAACCGTCAATATCAGTCCAAAACGGGCAGGTCTTCTCGCCGAACTCTACGTCGAGCAGGGCGATCGGGTCAAGGCGGGTCAAATCATTGCCCGTATGGATAACCGCGATGAACAGGCGCAACTGGCTCAAGCCCAAGCCAACCTCGCCGATGCCATTGCCCGTCGCGATCGCGTGGTTGCCGGTAACCGTGCCGAGGAAATTGCCCAAGCCGAAGCCCAAGTGCGAGCAGCCGCCACCCGTGCTCAATTGGCAGAAGAACGCCTGAAACGCAATGAATTGCTCGCGGCTGAGGGTGCGATTCCCCGCGATACCCTTGATGAACTAAAGGCAAACCGGGATAGCGCGATCGCCAACCTGAATGAAGCTCAAAAGCGCCTGCAACTATTACAGCGGGGTTCCCGCACTGAAGAGATCCGTCAAGCGGAAGCGGCCGTGGCTGCTGCCCAAGCCCAAGTCCAAGCCGCCCGTGCTGCCCTCGAAGATACAGTGATTCGCGCTCCTTTTACGGGGATTATTACCCAGAAGTACGCCAATCCGGGGGCATTTGTGACACCCACCACCACCGCCTCTGCCACGACCTCTGCCACTTCCACCTCAATTGTGGCCATTGCCCAAGGCCTAGAAATTCTTGCCGAAGTCCCAGAAGTGGACATTGGCCAAGTGCTTGTGGGGCAACCTGTTGAAATCCGTGCCGATGCCTATCCGGGGGAAACCTTTGAAGGACGAGTACGCTTAGTGGCACCCGAAGCGGTGGTGGAGCAAAATGTCACCTTCTTTCAAGTGCGGGTCTCCCTTGTTACTGGGTTGCAGAAGCTGCGTTCTGGGATGAATGTCGACTTAGATTTTCTGGGACAAAAAATTAACAACGCTCTCCTGGTGCCGACGGTGGCCATTGCCGTTGAGCGCGGTCAAACGGGTGTTTATGTTGTGGGTGAAGACAATCAGCCAAAATTCCGCCCCGTCACCATTGGCAGTAGCTGGCAAGATCAAACGCAAATTATCAGCGGCCTGAGGGCGGGTGAGCGGGTCTTTATTGATTTTCCGGAACGGCTGCGGCCAAAACAGGAGTAGTCTATGGGCTTGCACCACGTTTCCATCCGCACCGCCAATATTCAGCGGGCGATCGCCTTCTATGAATGCCTAGGCTTCACGATGAATGTCCGCTTTACCACGGGCTATACCCTTGCCTGTTGGCTCAAGGGCTGGCACACCCGCCTTGAACTTCTGCAAGTCCCTGAACCCCACCCTGCTGCTGACCCTTTTCACGATGAGCACTATGTTGGCTACTACCATCTTTCCTTTGATCTCAGTGACCATCCTGACCCCCTTGAAACATGGCTCAATCAGGTGGCGCAAACGTTGAAGGCACAGAATTTACCCTTTGAGCTACTGCTGAAGCCCACTCAGCAAGTGATTGGGTCGCACCTCTATCACGTCGCCTTTATGCGTGACTGCGATGGCTTGCCCCTTGAATTTTTGCAGTGTCTGGGTTCCTGCTGAGGCCTAAACGCCGATAAAATAAGGGGGTTGAGAGATTTTTGGGTCGTAGATAGGCATGCAACTGCAAACAATTACTACAGTCATTCCCGACTGGTCGGGGGACTTACTGGCGATCGCCGTCTTTCAAACGGAAGGCACCCTCACCCTCACCGACCCCTACACGACCCTTGATCAACGCCTCAACGGTCTATTGCAGGAACTGATCAACGAAGGGGAATTTCAAGGCAAGTCCGGTACCTCCCTTCTGATGCGCCTATTGCCCAACTTCCCCATTAAAAAGCTTCTCCTTGTGGGCTTGGGGAATCGCGATGACTTTAACCTAGAGACCCTGCGCCGCACTGCTGCGACCATTGCCCGTACGGCTCGCCGTGAACGTGCAAAAACATTAGGCATGGCACTGCCCCATGAGACTTTAGAGGCGGCGGATGCTGCCCAAGCCATTGCCGAAGGAGTTCTCCTTGCCCTCCACAGTGATGTGCGTTTTAAGTCGGATCCCGAAGCTCGTAAACTCCTGCCCTATCCAGAATCCGTCAGCCTGTTGGGTTTAGGGGAGCAAGCAGCGGCCTTGACCCGTGCCCAGCAGATTTGTGATGGGGTGATTTTGGCGCGCGAACTCGTGAATGCCCCGGCCAACGAAGTGACGCCTGTCACCCTTGCGGAAACGGCTCAGCAATTGGCGGCTACCTACGGCCTCACGGCAAAAATTTTGGAGCGCGATGAGTGTGCCGCCTTGGGTATGGGTGCCTTTTTGGGAGTGGCCCAGGCATCTGATCTACCGCCGAAATTTATTCACCTCACCTACACTCCCGCCGGAAATGTCCAGAAGAAAATTGCCCTCATTGGCAAGGGGTTAACCTTTGATTCCGGTGGCCTCAACCTCAAGACCCAAGGGGGCATTGAAACCATGAAAATGGACATGGGGGGAGCCGCAGCCGTTTTGGGAACCGCCAAGGTCATCGGTCAACTCAAACCCGCTGGCATTGAAGTTCACTTTATTATTGCTGCCACTGAAAACATGATTAGTGGCCGTGCCCTGCATCCGGGGGATATTCTCACCGCCTCCAACGGTAAGACCATCGAGGTCAACAACACCGATGCTGAAGGCCGCCTCACCCTTGCCGATGCCTTGGTCTATGCCGAAAAACTAGGCGTAGATGCCATTGTTGATTTGGCAACGCTGACCGGTGCCTGTATTGTTGCCTTAGGGGATAATATTGCCGGTCTTTGGAGCAACAATTCAGAATTGGCGCAAGCTCTGCAAAAGGCCAGCGATCGCTCCGGTGAAAAGTTCTGGCAAATGCCCCTTGAAAATAAATACTTTGAGGGTATGAAGTCCCAAGTGGCCGATATGAAAAACACCGGTCCGCGATCGGCCGGATCAATTACCGCCGCCCTATTCCTTCAGCAATTTGTTGATCACACCCCTTGGGCACACCTTGACATTGCCGGTCCTGTCTGGACAGAAAAAGAGGATGGCTACAATAATCCCTGTGGGACGGGCTACCCTGTGCGCACATTGGTGGAGTGGCTATGCAGTCTCAGTTAGATAGAAATTGAATGCGATCGCCCCAGCGGTTAGTCGTCTCACCCTCACAAATCCAAGACCGACAGGTGTGGCTCACTCCTGAGCAAGTCCACTATCTCCGCCATGTCCTGCGCTTAAAAGATAACGATGTCATCTCGATTTTGGATGGCCAAGGACAGCGATGGCGGGGCACGCTTGGTGTGAATGGGCAGACTGTCGAATTATTGGAAGCTGAAAAGCAAGAGACGGAGCTCAGTGTAGAAATTATTCTCTGTCTAGCTCTACTGAAGGTGGCAAACTTTGAGCAAGTGCTGCAACAGGCAACGGAATTGGGGGTCAAGCGTATTATTCCGATTCAAACAGCGCGATCGCTCCTGCAACCCAGTGCCAATAAATACCAGCGTTGGCAGCGCATTCTCCAAGAGGCCGCCGAGCAAAGTGAGCGTCTTTATGTCCCCACCCTCAGTGATCCCCTCTCCGTTGCCGAAATGATCAGCCTCACCCCCAAGGGCTACATTGCCAGTTTGAATGCCTCACAGCTCCTGTGGGACTGCTTGCCCCAAATGAATCTATCTCAGCCAATTTATCTGGCGATCGGACCCGAGGGGGGATGGACAGCCTCAGAAGTGGAGCAAGTTTTGGCCGCTGGTTGGCAAGCATTTTCCTTGGGGCGGCGTACCCTGAGAGCCGTCACCGCCGCGATCGCCAGCCTGACCTTAGTGAGCCATTACACTGAGAGGCACTGCGCAACGGCACAACAGCATTGACAACGCCACGGCTACCTCGATACACTAGAAGTTCGGTGAAATTAACGTAAGCAGCAATGCCCACCATCCAGCAACTGATCCGCCAAGAGCGGGAACTGTTGAAAAAGAAAACAAAATCTCCTGCCCTCAAAAGCTGCCCCCAACGGCGTGGGGTATGCACACGGGTTTATACCACAACCCCCAAAAAGCCCAATTCTGCCCTGCGCAAAGTGGCACGGGTACGTCTCACCTCTGGCTTTGAGGTCACCGCCTATATTCCGGGAATTGGCCACAACTTGCAGGAGCACTCTGTAGTCATGATTCGCGGCGGTCGGGTTAAAGATTTGCCCGGTGTGCGCTACCACATTATCCGTGGCACGTTGGATACCGCTGGCGTCAAAGACCGTAAACAAGGTCGCTCCAAGTATGGTGCCAAGCGTCCCAAACCCGGTGAGGCTGCTGCTACCGGCAAGAAGAAATAATTTCCGTTCTCCTATCTCCTTGAGTCCACCCTTGAAATCTTGAACTTCACTAGAGCAAACAGCAAACACCTATGTCTCGTCGCACTCGCGCTCAAAAACGGCCTACTGCCCCTGATCCCGTCTATAACAACGTGCTGGTGAATATGTTAATCCAGCGGATTATGCTCAATGGCAAAAAATCCCTTGCCAGCCGCATTGTCTATGACGCGATGAAAACCGTACAGGAGCGCACCGGCGAGGATGCTCTGCAAATTTTTGAGCGTGCAGTAAAAAATGCAACGCCCCTAGTGGAAGTGAAAGCCCGCCGTGTGGGGGGTGCCACCTACCAAGTGCCGATGGAAGTTCGTCCCGATCGCGGCATCGCCTTGGCTTTGCGCTGGTTAGTGCAATTTTCCCGCAAACGAGCCGGTCGTTCGATGTCCGCTAAGCTGGCCAATGAATTGATGGATGCCGCCAACGAAACCGGCAGCACCATTCGTAAACGGGAAGAAACCCACAAAATGGCAGAAGCCAACAAGGCCTTTGCCCACTATCGCTACTAAACCGTCACACGGTTCAAGAGTTGGATACAATTATTTAAGAATTCTAACGTAATGCAACAAACAAGGAGGTAGCTGTGGCACGGACGACCCCGCTAGAGCGAGTGCGAAACATCGGGATTGCCGCTCACATTGATGCGGGTAAAACAACCACAACTGAACGGATTCTTTTCTATTCCGGTGTGGTGCACAAAATTGGTGAAGTGCACGAGGGTACCACGGTTACCGACTGGATGGAACAGGAGCGGGAGCGGGGCATCACCATTACAGCCGCCGCCATTAGCACCTCTTGGAAAGACCACCAGATCAATATTATTGACACCCCCGGCCACGTGGACTTCACGATTGAGGTGGAGCGCTCCATGCGGGTTCTCGATGGGGTGATTGCAGTATTCTGCTCCGTTGGTGGTGTGCAGCCCCAGTCAGAAACTGTGTGGCGGCAAGCCGATCGCTACAGCGTCCCGCGCATCGTCTTTGTCAACAAGATGGATCGCACGGGGGCAAACTTCTACAAAGTCTATGACCAGATTCGCGATCGCCTGCGGGCAAATGCTGTGCCGATTCAGTTGCCCATTGGTGCTGAAGATCAGTTCAAAGGCATCGTTGATCTGGTGCGGATGCGCGCCAAAATCTACAAAGACGACCTTGGCAAGGAAATCGAAGACACTGAAATTCCTGCCGAGATGACTGAACTGGCGGAAGCGTATCGCACCAAGCTCATCGAGGCAGTTGCCGAAACCGATGATGCCCTCATGGAAAAATACTTTGAGGGGGAAGAACTCACAGAAGAGGAAATCCGCGCCGCCCTACGCAAAGGGGCGATCGCTGGCACCATTGTGCCGATGCTCTGTGGCTCCGCCTTCAAAAATAAAGGCGTGCAATTGCTCCTTGATGCCGTGGTGGACTATCTGCCAGCGCCCATTGACATTCCAGCGATTAAAGGTCATCTGCCCGATGGCACAGAGGTAGAGCGTGCTGCCGACGATGATCAACCCCTAGCGGCATTAGCCTTCAAAATCATGTCGGATCCCTATGGCCGCCTCACCTTCGTGCGCGTTTATTCTGGTGTTCTCAAAAAAGGCAGCTATGTCCTCAATGCCACTAAGGGCAAGAAAGAGCGCATTTCTCGTTTGATTGTGCTCAAAGCCGATGAGCGGATTGAAGTAGATGAACTGCGAGCCGGCGATTTAGGAGCTGCTTTGGGTCTGAAGGAAACCTTCACGGGGGATACCCTCTGCGATGAAAGCTCGCCCGTGATTCTTGAATCGCTGTACATTCCAGAGCCAGTGATTTCCGTGGCTGTGGAACCCAAAACCAAGCAGGACATGGAAAAACTCTCCAAAGCCCTGCAAGCCCTCTCTGAGGAAGACCCCACCTTCCGCGTCAGCGTTGATCCTGAAACCAACCAAACCGTGATTGCGGGGATGGGGGAACTGCACCTCGAGATCCTTGTGGATCGGATGCAGCGGGAGTTCAAAGTGGAAGCCAATATTGGCCAACCCCAAGTGGCCTACCGCGAAACGATTCGCAAACCCGTCCGTGCCGAAGGCAAGTTTATCCGTCAAAGTGGCGGTAAAGGCCAGTATGGTCACGTTGTGATTGAAGTAGAGCCTGCCGAACCCGGTACTGGGTTTGAATTTGTCTCCAAAATTGTTGGTGGTGTCGTTCCCAAAGAGTACATTCCACCTGCTGAGCAGGGGATGAAGGAAGCCTGTGAATCGGGGATTTTGGCAGGGTACCCAGTGATTGACCTCAAGGTCACATTAGTGGATGGCTCCTACCACGAGGTTGACTCCTCAGAGATGGCCTTCAAAATTGCTGGCTCCATGGCCATTAAAGAGGCAGTAATGAAAGCCAATCCGGTGCTGCTGGAGCCAATGATGAAGGTCGAGGTCGAGGTTCCAGAAGAATTCCTTGGGACAGTGATGGGAGACCTCATTTCCCGTCGCGGTCAAATTGAGGGACAAACCGTGGAAAATGGCATTGCCAAAGTGACGGCAAAAGTCCCTCTCGAACGGATGTTTGGTTATGCCACTGACATTCGCTCGAATACCCAAGGTCGGGGAATTTTCTCGATGGAATTTAGCCATTACGAGGAAGTCCCCCGTAATGTGGCTGAGGCGATCATTGCCAAAAATAAAGGGAACGCATAGTCTATACGAGGAACAACATGGCACGCGCTAAATTTGAACGAACCAAACCCCACGTTAACATCGGTACGATTGGTCACGTTGACCACGGTAAAACCACACTGACCGCAGCCATCACCATGACATTGGCTGCCCAAGGGAAAGCCCAAGCTCGCAAATACGATGAAATTGATGCTGCCCCTGAGGAAAAAGCCCGTGGGATTACCATCAACACGGCTCACGTGGAGTATGAGACTGAAAAACGTCACTATGCCCACGTGGATTGCCCCGGCCACGCTGACTATGTGAAAAACATGATCACGGGTGCCGCCCAAATGGACGGTGCTATTCTCGTGGTGGCCGCTACTGATGGTGCGATGCCCCAAACCAAAGAGCACATTCTCTTGGCTCGTCAGGTGGGGGTGCCCAGCATTGTTGTCTTCCTGAACAAAGTGGACATGGTGGACGACGAAGAACTGCTGGAGCTGGTGGAACTGGAACTGCGGGAACTCCTCAGCGAATATGAATTCCCCGGTGACGAAGTGCCCATCATCCGTGGTTCGGGTCTAAAAGCCCTTGAAGCCATGACCGCCAACCCGAAAACCCAACGCGGTGAAAATGAGTGGGTCGATAAAATCTACGAGCTAATGGATGCCGTGGATAACTACATTCCTACCCCTGAGCGGGATGTGGATAAGCCCTTCTTGATGGCTGTAGAAGACGTGTTCTCCATCACCGGTCGGGGTACCGTGGCCACGGGTCGGATTGAGCGGGGTCGCATTAAGCTCAACGAAACGGTTGAACTCGTGGGTCTGCGGGAAACTCGCACAACGACGGTCACCGGTATTGAAATGTTCAAGAAGAGCCTCGAAGAGGGGATTGCCGGTGACAACGCTGGTTTGCTCCTGCGCGGTCTGAAAAAAGAGGATGTGGAACGGGGAATGGTGATTGCCAAACCCGGCTCCATTACGCCCCACACCCAATTTGAGGGTGAAGTGTACGTGCTTACTGAAAAAGAGGGTGGCCGTAAAACCCCCTTCTTTGCTGGTTACCGTCCGCAGTTCTATGTGCGTACCACCGATGTGACCGGTACGATTACCTCCTTCACCGCTGATGATGGTAGCGCCGCTGAAATGGTGATGCCTGGTGACCGCATCAAAATGACCGTGGAACTGATCCAGCCCATTGCCATTGAGCAGGGGATGCGCTTTGCCATCCGTGAAGGTGGCCGGACGATTGGTGCGGGTGTTGTCTCCAAAATCCTGAAGTAGTTGATCTTATGGCCGCTAGCCTTTCTGTGGTGTTGGCGGCCTTTTTTGTCTGAATTTTGTCGGATTGTCTCTGAACCTTGACAAGTAAGGAAGATTCCTATGGCTGCTCTACAACAGAAAATTCGTATTCGCCTTAAGGCCTTTGATCATCGCTTGCTCGATACTTCCTGCGATCGCATTGTCGATACTGCAAAAAGAACCGGCGCTTCCCCCGTTGGCCCAATTCCCCTACCCACTCGCCGTCGAATTTACTGCGTTCTGCGATCGCCCCACGTGGACAAGGACTCACGGGAGCATTTTGAAACCCGTACCCACCGTCGCATACTCGACATTTACCAACCTTCACCGAAAACGATTGATGCCCTGATGAAGTTGGACTTGCCGGCGGGCGTAGATATTGAAGTGAAATTGTAAGCGTCGCCAAAGTTCACTACACTGAGGGGTATGACGCATACGATCATTCATCCTTCCCCCTCTGAGTCTTCTCTTCAGCCCCCTGCCATGGCCTACAGAATCAACTGCCAGCAGGGGCATACGCATCTTTTATGGGTAACGCTGCGGCTAACGGCACCGCAAACCGATGTTCTTGATCTGCACTTACCGGTGTGGACGCCGGGTTCCTACCTTGTGCGCGAATATGCGCGGCATCTTCAGGACTTTACGGTAACGGCCGCTGACGACACTCCTCTTGAGTGGTGGAAGTGTTGTAAAAATCAGTGGCAGGTGGCTTGCACCCCCGGTCAAGAACTGGAAGTGCGCTATGCCATCTATGCCCATGAACTCTCGGTACGCACAAACCACTTTGATAGCAGCCATGCCTACTTCAATCCGGCAGCGGTCTGCCTCTATGTGCCAGAATATCGCGATCAGCCCCTAACAGTAACGATTGTGGCACCGCCGGACTGGCGGGTGACGACTCCGCTTGAACCCTTTGGCGAGGATGGCTTCACCTTTTGGGCAGCAAATTACGATCTGCTGGTGGATAGCCCCTTTGAGGTGGGTACCCACCCTGTTTATGCCTTTGAGGTGGACGGTAAACCCCATGAATTGGCGGTGTGGGGCAAGGGCAATTTTGAGCCGCAGCGGGCGATCGCCGATATGCAGCGGATCATTGCCACCGAGGCAAGTCTCTTTGGCGGCCTGCCCTACGATCGCTATGTCTTTATTTTGCACCTTACCCACAAGGGCTACGGCGGTCTGGAGCATCTCAATAGCTGCTCGTTGATCTTCCATCGCTTTGGCTTTCAGCAAGCGGAGCAGTATCGCCGCTTCCTCTGTTTAGTGGCCCATGAGTTTTTCCACCTCTGGAATGTCAAGCGGATTCGACCCCAAGCCTTCGAGGTCTTTGACTACGACAGTGAGAATTACACCACCAGCCTTTGGTTTGCAGAGGGAGTGACCAGTTATTTCGATCAACTGATTCCCCTATGGGCAGAATGCTTTGATGCAGAGGCCTATCTTAAACTACTGAGCGAAAGCCTCAATCGCTACCTACATACCCCCGGTCGTTGGGTGCAATCCCTGAGTGCTGCTAGTTTTGATGCTTGGATTAAGCTCTATCGCCCCGACGAAAATGGCATCAATTCGCAGATGTCCTACTACCTCAAAGGGGAGTTGGTGGCACTGTTGCTGGATTTGCGGATTCGCCTTAATTTTAATCACCAGCGATCGCTCCTCGATGTCCTGCGGCGGTTGTGGCAGCAGTATTGCGAGACAGGTCAGGGCTATACCCCCGATGAGCTGTGGGAAACGATTGAAACCGTTGCCGATGAAAACTTGGCGGCATGGCGCGAGCAGTTCATTGAGGGAACCGTAGAACTCCCCCTTCAGGAGTGGTTGGGCAAAGTCGGGCTGGAACTAGTTCCCCAAGACGCGCTTCCCTATACGGGACTTCAGTTCAAGCAGGAACACGGCGCTCTGCAAATCAAGGCAGTGCTGCGGAACTCCCCGGCTGAACAGGCAGGCTTGGTGGCTGGGGATGAAATCATTGCCCTCAATGGGTGGCGCGTCAAGGCGGAGGACTGGTCAGAGCGATTGCGGGAATACCCAGTGGGAGAGACGATTCACTTGACATGGTTCCATGATCAGCAATTGTACTCAGGAACATTGATGTTGGGAGACCCTCAGCCCCGCTATCAGGTGCAGTGCCGTGCCGATGCCACGCCGAGTCAGCGGGCACATTTGGAGGCTTGGTTAGGAGCCACAGCGGCAAAGCTCTAGGGGAGGTGGCAGCATGCTTCAGCCCTTGATTCAGGATCGCGATCGCTTGGAACAGATCTTGCGGCAACTGCCCTTGACTCCCGGCGTTTATTTTTTCAAGGACAAGACGGATCAAATTCTCTACATTGGCAAGTCCAAACGCCTGCGATCGCGGGTGCGCTCCTATTTTCGTGAGCCAGCCCAACTGGGGCCGCGCCTTGAATTAATGGTCTATCAGGTGGCGGACATTGAATTCATCGTCACCGATACGGAAGCCGAGGCCCTTGCCCTCGAAGCCAATTTAATCAAGCAGCATCAGCCCCACTTCAACGTTCTCCTCAAGGATGACAAGAAATATCCCTACGTCTGTATTACGTGGTCAGAACCCTACCCCCGCATTTTCATTACCCGCAAACGCCAATTGGGTAATTTCGGCGATACTCGCAGTGATTCCCCCAAGGATCGCTACTATGGCCCCTATGTCGATAGCTTTCGCCTGCGCCAAACCCTTGCCCTTGTGAAGCGGCTTTTTCCGCTGCGGCAACGTCCCCGCCCCCTCTTTAAGGATCGCCCCTGTCTGAACTATGACATTGGCCGCTGTCCGGGGGTCTGCCAAGGGCTGATTTCACCGCAGGAGTATCGGCAAACGCTGCACAAGGTGGCCATGATCTTTCAGGGACGCACAGGGGAACTCGTGGCACAGCTCCAAGCACAAATGGCGCAAGCGGCGGCGGATCTGAATTTTGAACTGGCGGCACGACTACGGGATCAAATTCGTGGCCTTGAGCATTTAGGAGTGGATCAAAAGGTGTCCTTGCCGGACGATACGGTGTCACGGGATGCCATTGCCCTTGCCCTCGGCGATCGCCATGCTGCCATTCAACTCTTTCAAATTCGTGCGGGTCGCTTGGTGGGACGCTTGGCCTTCGTTGCCGATGCTCAAAGTGGCAGTGTGGGCACGATTTTGCAACGGGTGCTTGAAGAACACTATGCCCAAGTGGATGATGTAGAAATTCCCAGTGAAATTTTGCTGCAACATCCCCTACCTGAGGCGGATCTGCTGCGTACCTACTTGAGCGAAAAGAAAGGCCGCGCCGTCACCCTCACCGTCCCCCAGCGGCAGGCAAAAGCAGAACTCATTGCCATGGTGCAACGCAATGCAGAATTAGAATTGGCACGCATTCAACAGGCCAGCGATCGCACCCAAATGGCTCTTGAAGATTTAGCCCAACTCCTTGGCCTTGACACCCTGCCCCACCGCATTGAGGGCTACGACATTTCCCACATTCAAGGGTCTGACGCTGTGGCCTCACGGGTTGTCTTTATTGATGGCTTGCCCGCCAAGCAGCACTATCGCCACTACAACATCCGCAACCCTGAAGTAAAACTTGGCCACTCCGACGACTTTGCCAGTCTTGCCGAGATTCTCCGCCGCCGCTTTGCCCCCTACCTTGAGGGCAAGGGTGACCCTCCAGAGGCTGATGACTGGCCAGATATTGTCCTCATTGATGGCGGTAAGGGGCAACTCTCCGCCGTAGTTCAGGTGTTGGAGCCGCTCCTAGGGGATCTCACCCTCCTCAGCTTGGCCAAACAGCGGGAGGAGATTTTCCTACCCCACCACCGCCAGCCTCTGCCGACCGATCCAGAGCAACCGGGGGTGCAATTGCTACGCCGCGTCCGCGATGAGGCTCACCGCTTTGCCCTGAACTTCCACCGTCAAAAACGCGCCCAACGCCAACGGCGATTGCACCTCGACCAAATTCCCGGCTTGGGCTATCAACGCCAAAAGGAACTCTTCGCCACCTTTCGTTCCATTGACTACATCCGCATGGCCACGCCCGAACAGTTGGCGCAGGTACATGGGGTCGGCCCCCGTCTAGCGGAAAAAATTTACCGCTATTTTCATGCTGATACCGATTAGCAAAGAGCTAAGTGCTTTTCAAAAGAAGAGGGCGATCGTTTGCTATTTCAAAAGCGGGTAACGCGATTCGAACGCGCGACATCAACCTTGGCAAGGTTGCGCTCTACCACTGAGCTATACCCGCAACAGATTCTTAGCTTAAAAAATTAGGGGGCGTCTTGTCAAGCCCCAGAAATTTCAGCAACCCTCAGGACCACAAAAGCTGTGGGCGTACAACACTTCGGCATCGTAGATGTAAGCAATGCCTGCATAGTCGTTGAAAAACTCGACTGCCACCCGATCCACAATTTTTTCGGCCATTTCCCGTGTCTGGGTGAGTACCTCGAACTTGATATTGGCTTGGGTATCGGAAACGCTGGGTTGATCAGAGGAGCGCACATTGCGACTCCCTTTGCCGCCGGTTTCCATCACGGTGTAGCCAGTCGCCCCGGCCTCATCAATGATTTGGGCAATTTTTTTCAAGAGAATCTTCTCGGTCACAATCACGAGCTGCTTTGCTGGCTTGGCCATTCTGAGTACCTCCTTGAGTGAAATTGGCGCGTTTGGGTCACTAGCTGCCGCCCATGATTGCTTGGGCAAGGCCAAGGTAAAGCGGAATTCCTAGGCCAATGGCAATGGGAGTCCCGATCGCGGTGGAAGCACCAATATAGGCGGAAGGGTTAGCGGAGGGAATCCCTGCCCGTAATGTTGACGGCCCAGAAATATCGGAACTAGAGCAGGCAATCACGGCTAGAATCACTACACCTCCAAGGCTAAAGCCAGTGACATAGTGGGCAATCATTCCCAAACCAAAGGCAATCAGGCCATGAACGAGGGGTGCCACCACGGCATAGACCACATACCATTGAGCAACTTTACGCAACTCACCCAAGCGTGACCAAGCCTCCATCCCCATAACGAGCATCAACACCGAGAGTAAACCGCGAAACAGAGGGTTGTAAAAACTCTCATAGACACTGTCGGGACGGGTAAAGATGCCCAAGGCAACGCCCAGCAGCAGTGCCGAAAGGGCTGCCCCTTGCAGACTTTCTTTGACAATCGGCCAGATTCTGGCTCGTTTGCTTTGTTGACTGCGGTACTCACTGGCAGTGGTGGGATACTCACTGGTGCTCCCGGCATAACCTGTGGCGCTCCTTGCACCCGCATCGGCACCAACGGCACTGAGGGAAGCCGGCGCCTTTTTCTCCTGTTTTTTCTTGAGGTAAATGCTGGCAACGACAATGGCTGTCACCAGAGCCGGAATATCCATGAACGGATACAGTGCGGCTGCCCAAGGTTCATAGCTAATTTTCTGCGCCTCCAGAGCCGTTAGTGCTGCTGCCATGGTCGAACCACTCACATCGAACCACTTACAGCCCCAAATAAACCTGCGGTAGCGATCGCGTCCACGGTTTTGACCTTCGGAAGCTTTGCTAAGGTATAACGGCCAATAAATACAATGAGAATCCCCATCGCCACAACAAAGAGTGCTGGCAAGAGCATCTCCTGTAGGTTGGAACTGCGAATCGCAATCCCATCGCTGAGGCCGACTTTCATTAGCAACATAAAAATAATGAACTTATAGATGGCATCGGGAATCTGAAGTTGACTGCCCAGCGCTGCAATGACCATGCCCCCCAGCAAGAAGCCAAGGGTAGGCGACTGTAATTGCTTGACAAAATCTTGCAAAAACTGACCGAGAAAATCCACAGTACTATTCCTCCTTAATTATCAGGGGCTATCCATGGGGCTGTAGATGTTGAAGTTGATAGAAGACTATTTGGGCGATCGCCCTCCCTGCATCCGTTGGTCAACGGCGCAAACATAGTCTTTTATCTATTCAAGCTTTTTGATTTGCTTGCCTTACTCTATAGTAAATTCTTCAGCAACACACACATTTAATAAACATTACTTTCAAATAGATTAAATAAGCCCAGCTTATAGAGTGACCTTGGGGCGATCGCGACGCTGTCAATGGCTTCTTGGCGCGTACATGATAATCAGCGTTCCTAGGAGGGCAACCCCAGCACCGAGCAAATCAAACTTATCGGGGCGCACCTTATCAATTCCCCAACCCCAAAACAGAACCACCAGCAGGAAAATGCCACTATAGGCAGCCTGAACACGACCGAAATGCGCAGGTTGCAGCGTCGGTACCATGCCATACATAAAAAGGACGATCGCCCCCGCTAAGGCATACCCAATGCTTTTATGCTCCCGTAGCCACAGCCAGACAAGATAGGCTCCCCCCAGCTCTAGGAGGCCTGTGATCAGAAAGTAAAGTAGGGATTTTGCAACTTTCATCATCGCCGCAGTGCTTGCTATACACTGGAAACTACACTGGGCCGACGCCAGCATATGACAATTCAGTTGACGATTCGCCGCCAAGCACCCAACAAGAGCGCCTATTGGCAAACCTTTGAACTAGAGATTGATCCTTCCCTCACCATTCTTGATGCCCTCATTCAAATCAAGGGATACCACGACGGTAGCCTCAGCTTTCGCAAGAATTGTCGAAACACCATCTGCGGCAGTTGCGCGATGACCATTAATGGTCGTTCTGCCCTTGCCTGTCAACAAAGTATTCGCGCCGAGTTGGCCAATAGTCCTGTGCCCAACCAAATTGCGATCGCTCCCTTGGGGAATTTGCCTGTCCTCAAAGACCTTGTCGTGGACATGAGCGATTTTTGGCAAAAACTTTCAGCCGTTAATCCTTACGTGAGTACAGCGGCACGGCAAGTGCCTGAGCGGGAGTTTCTGCAATCCCCCAGCGATCGCGCCAAACTCAATGCCTCTGGCAACTGTATTCTCTGTGGTGCCTGCTACGGTGCCTGTAATGCGGTGGAAGTGAATCCCGACTTTGTTGGCCCCCATGCCCTTGCCAAAGCAGCTCGCCTTGTGGCTGATACCCGCGATAGCGAAACTGACCAACGCCTAGACCAATACAACACTGCCACCAGTGGCGTGTGGGGCTGTACCCGTTGTTTTAATTGCAACACCGTGTGTCCCGTGGGCGTACAACCCCTCGATCGCATTAGTGAGATCAAGCAGGCCATTTTAGCCCGCTCAACAGGGGCAAGCCGCAATGAAGAGCGACCCCTCCGCCATCGGCAAGTGCTCTTGGAACTGGTGAAAGAAGGCGGCTGGGTGGATGAGCGACAATTTGGCCTCCAAGTAGTGGGCAATCGTTTTCGAGATCTCAAGGGTGTGGCAAGCCTTGCCCCCTTGGGCTGGCGGTTATTGCGACGGGGTAAGTTTCCGCTGCGATTTGCAAAGTCTGCTGGTCAAGCCCAAATTAAGGCAGTGATCACCGCCCTACAGCAGAAACAGCCGTCTTCTAAAATGTGAGTACAAAGTGAAGGCTCTATGCCAAGCTAAAGAAGTTGTTTTGCATACCTAAACACCATGAGTGAACCAACACCTGATGATTTGACCCCGCAATTTGGTTGGTCGCGCTATGCGGAGCTGATCAATGGCCGCTTTGCCATGGTTGGCTTTATTGCCCTGCTGGTGCTGGAGTGGGTCACTGGCCAAGATTTCTTTACGTGGGTGGGCTGGCGATAGGTTGTGGCGGCAACACTGCGCTTAGAGGGAGTCACGCGGCGATTTGCTCCAGGAGTGGGAATTGGTCCACTCTCTCTAACTGTGCCCGCAGGGGCGCTTTGGGTGATTGTCGGGCCTTCGGGTTGTGGTAAATCTACCCTGTTGCGGCTTATTGCTGGTCTAGAGCAGCCCACCAGTGGGGAGATCTCCATTGGCGATACCTGTGTCAATGGCCTGAGTGGGCGCGATCGCGATGTGGCAATGGTCTTTCAGAACTATGCCCTCTATCCCCACATGACCGTGGCCGAAAACCTTGGCTTTGGTCTGAAAATGCGCGGTGTTGATCCGGCCACACGGCAGCAACGGATTCTTCAAGTGGCTAAGCTACTGGGGATTGAGTCCCTGCTGCAGCGCAAACCGCGTCAACTCTCCGGTGGTCAGCAACAGCGGGTGGCCTTGGGAAGGGCCTTGGCGCGATCGCCCCAAGTGTTTCTCCTCGATGAACCCCTCTCCAACCTTGATGCCCAATTGCGGGAACAAACCCGTGCTGAACTGAAACAATTACATCAACAACTGGGCATTACCACCCTCTATGTCACCCATGATCAAGTGGAGGCCATGACCCTTGGCGATCGCATTGTGGTGCTGGATCGCGGTCAAATCCAGCAAATTGGCACCCCTGCTGATCTCTACGACAAACCCGCCAATACCATGGTGGCGCGATTTTTGGGCACCCCGCCGATGAATTTACTGCCCGCTCGCTGGGATGGCAGCCGCCTGTGGCTAGCGCAGCAGCCCTTGCCCTGTCCAGACACCCCCCATTGGCCGCTAAAAAGTGAACAACCCCTCACCGTGGGCATTCGCCCAGAGCATTTGTCTATCAGTGAGAAGGGCTTGGGGGCGATCGCCACCCTCGTTGAACCCCTAGGCCGCGAAGCCATTGTCCGCTGTCGCCTCATGGATAGTTCCCAAGAACTGCTGTGGTTAGCCCCTAATCACCAAATCCCTCAAATGGGTGACCCTCTCCAGTTGCAGGCTCGCCATCTTTATCTGTTTGACCCTACGAGCGGGGTGGCTCTCAATTTTGAGCCTAGCTGAAAATTCATCGGAACCCTTACCCAAGATTGGAGGGTTCGCTTAGAATACAACTAGGATTCTGTAAAATTTCGTAACTTCTGCGGCCAGCCCGTCCATGACTTCGGTAACCTCTCTTTTTTCACCTGTCGAAGCGGATCTCTGTGTACTAACGGAGAACCTGAAGGCACTGATTGGAGCACAACACGCCGTACTCTCTGCTGCCGCCGAACATCTTTTTGCTGCCAGTGGAAAGCGCATTCGACCCGCCATTGTCTTTTTGGTGTCGCGAGCCACGCTGCCCGATCAGGGGATTACCCCGCGGCACTGCCGCTTAGCAGAAATTACGGAAATGATTCATACCGCCAGTCTCTTTCATGATGATGTGGTGGATCAAGCGCAACTACGGCGCGGTGTGCCCACGGTTAACAGTGTTTTTGGCAATCGGGTGGCCATTCAAGCAGGAGACTTTCTCTTTGCCCAAGCCTCTTGGTACTTAGCGGATTTGGATAACCTGCAAGTGGTGAAGCTCCTCTCCCAAGTGATCAAAGACTTTGCTGAAGGGGAAATTCGCCAAGGCTTTAACCGCTTTGACACCAGCATTACCCTAGACGACTATCTACTGAAAACCTACTACAAGACGGCTTCCCTCATTGCCAACAGTGCCAAGGCGGCAGCGGTTCTCAGTGAAGCGCCGCCAGAAACCATCGAGGCCATGTACACCTACGGCAAAAATTTGGGTCTAGCCTTTCAAATCGTCGATGACATCCTTGACTTCACCCGCTCCACCGCAGAACTAGGGAAACCCGCTGGCTCAGATCTGCGGGATGGCAACCTAACTGCACCGGTTCTCTTTGCCCTACCCAAAGCGCCCTACTTGCATACCCTCATTGAGCGAGAGTTTAGTGAAGAAGGGGATTTGGAAACCGCCCTCAACCTAGTGCGCCAAAGTGGTGCCATTGAAGACGCCCGCAATTTAGCCAAGGAATATGCCCAAGCGGCTCTACCGGCGCTTGAAGTGCTGCCTCCGTCGGAACCGCGTCAGGCCCTCAGCCAGTTAACAGATTATGTCCTTGAGCGGCTCTACTAAGCTGCCAGCGGCAAAATTTCCAATGCCCAGCGCATAAATCTCAGGAATGGGCCGAAAAATAGAAACAAGCCTTGCTTGGGGCAGTTCAATAGGTATAAGTGCGGGATCAGTAATCAATCCCCTACACTAAAGACAGGGATTGCGTCCACCCGACTAGCCCACGATTGGTTTTTATTTCGGGAGTGAGTTTGTGGCAAGAGGCGTTCAACAGCGTAAATCGGTGAGTTCTACTGTGGGTGGTCGGGGAAGGCAAAAAGTATCTCAAAAAAGCAAGGGTCAGCGATCGCGCCCTTCGCCATGGCGTACCCTAGGCTGGATTGCTGCCTTTAGTGGTGTGTCCTTGGTTTCTGCCTTTGCGGGCATGACATTTGTTTTGATGTCACCCTTTCAGGGCACGAACCATCGTGGCCAACGGGATCCCTCTTGGCTGGAAATGATGACACGGGGGTTCCAGTATGGCATGAGTCGGCCAGTGAACCTCTTGGTACTGGGGGTGGATAATGTCTTGGATGCCCCTGAAGGTTCTCCGAAACGGTTCCGTGGTCGCACGGATACGATGCTGCTGGCGCGGTTTAACCCTGAAAATGGCACGATTACGGTCTTGAGTATTCCCCGTGATACCCGTGTGGAAATTCCCGGACATGGCATCGACAAAATTAATGCGGCCAATGTTTATGGAGAGGTCGATCTAACGGTGCGGGTGGTCAGCGAAATCCTCAACTATACCCCCATTGATCGCTACATTCGCATTGATACAGATGCATTTCGAGAATTGGTGGATCTGGTGGGCGGTGTCGAGGTCAACGTGCCCAAGCGGATGGTTTATACCGATCACACCCAAAAACTTTACATTGATCTTCAACCGGGGCTGCAAACCCTGAACGGGGAGCAAGCAGAGGGCTTTGTTCGCTTTCGTTACGATGAACTGGGGGATATTGGTCGTGCCCAGCGGCAGCAAATGCTGATCAAGGCGCTGCAAAAGAAACTGGCCAATCCCGTCATGCTGACCCAGGTGCCGAAAATCTACAGCGTCCTGCAAAAATATGTGGATACGGATTTAACCTTTGCCGAACTGATGGCGATCGCCCAATTTAGTTTGCGCATTGAGCCAGACAACCTGCGTTTGATTCTGCTGCCGGGACGCTTTAGTGGTGATAGCTATGAGGTCAGCTACTGGCTTCCTGACTATGACCGCATTGATCGGGTGGTTGCTGAGCACTTTAGCGATCGCCCCTCAAAGCTGGTTGACCATACGTGGCGTGAAACAGGGACGCTACGCATTGCGCTGCAAAATGCCTCCGGTAGCAGTGACGCTGCCCAAGACATGGCGGATTTCCTCGCCCACCACGGCTATACCAATGTGATCATCAGTGAAGAGTGGTATCAGCAAACCCCCGAAACAGAGATTGTGGCACAGCAAGGGGATATTGGGGCTGCGCAAATGATTCGTTCTGTCCTTGGCATGGGGCGAGTATCCGCCAACTCCACGGGGGTGCTGTCTTCGGATATTACGATTCGCATTGGCCGCGACTGGGCAGCCGTCTTGCACTAGGTGAGAGTGGCGGGCAGTTTCTTGGTCACCGCTTCGGGTTCGAGGATGCGGTCAATAATGCCGTATTCCTTGGCCATTTGCGGCGTCATATAAAGCAGCCGATCCATATCGCGGGTAATGCGTTCGGGGGGTTGACCGGTATTTTGCGCCAAAATCTCCACCATCATTGCCTTATTGGCCAGAACCTCCTTGGCACGAATTTGAATATCGGTGGCCTGTCCTTGGGCATAGCTCTTGGTTTGGTGCAGAACAATCGTGGCGTGGGGTAAACTGGCTCGATACCCCTTTGTCCCCGCTGAGAGCAACATGGCGGCCATCCCCATCGCTTGACCAATGCAGATCGTATGCACAGGGGGCTTAATGTAGCGCATGGTGTCGCAGATGGCAAAGGCTTCTGTTTCAAAGCCAATGGGTTCGCCATCGTAGCGGGAGGTTCCCGTCGAGTTAATGTAAATGCGGATGGGTTTTTCGGGATCGTCGTATTGCAGATAGAGCAGTTCCGCAATGATCAGTTCCGTAACCGCTGGCACCAAAGGCATGCCGAGATAGACGATCCGCTCCTTCAACAGCAGTGAAGGGAGATCGGGGGGTGGGGTGCGATAGTAGGCATCACCATAGTAGGCCGCTTGGGCAGCAGTAAGGGGCAACCGCATAGGACGCTCAGCAAATGACAGACTATCTGTACTCTAGCAAGGAATTGCCTTCCGGATCGGCGGGAAGCACCGCCTATAATCAAAGCAGAAATTCAATTCTTGGGTCATGAATCAACTCCTCAGTTCGCGGCTCACCTCCTCAGTGGTGGCGATCGCCATTGTCTTGCTGGTTGTCCTTTTGAATGCCGTGGTGATTATTAATCCTGGCCAAGCAGGGGTGCTGAGTATTTTGGGTAAAGCTCAGGATACTCCCCTCCTCGAGGGCATCCACTGGAAACCGCCGTTTATTGCCAGTGTGGATGTCTATGACGTAACTGTACAGAAGTTTGAAGTGCCAGCGGAAAGTGCCACCAAAGATTTGCAGGACATTACCGCCAGTTTTGCCATCAACTTTCGCCTAGACCCCATGGCCATCGTGGATGTGCGCCGCACCCAAGGGACCCTAGAAAATATCGTCGCCAAAATCATTGCTCCCCAGACCCAAGAGGCCTTCAAAATTGCTGCTGCCCGTCGCACGGCGGAGGAGGCTATTACCAAGCGGGATGAACTTAAGGAGGATTTTGATCATGCCCTTGGCGATCGCCTAGCCAAGTACCACATTCTCGTACTGGATACCAGTGTCGTTAACCTTGACTTTTCGGAGGAATTTTCCAAGGCCGTCGAGGATAAGCAAATTGCTGAGCAGCGGGCACAACGGGCGGTCTATATCGCCCAAGAGGCGGCTCAACAGGCGCAAGCGGAAATTAACCGTGCCCAAGGGAAAGCGGAAGCCCAACGCCTCCTTGCCGAAACCCTCAAAGCTCCGGGTGGCCAGTTAGTGCTGCAAAAGGAAGCGATCGAAGCATGGCGTGAAGGCGGTGCCCAAGTGCCCCAAGTGATTGTGATCAACGGCCAAGAAGGGCTACCCCCCTTTTTCCTCAATTGGACAGGGACAGCAGCAAAATAGCTGAGGGACGGTTCGATGAACTACAGGTTCAGCAGAGACTCAACAGATGAAGGGAGCGATCGCCCAAATCCCCCTAGAATTAAGAATAGCGATTTGTTCTTTATATTCCCCTAATTTCTGCCGATACTGACCCATGATCTCCACCCCGCTTGCTGCCAATCAACAAATTTTACCCCTGACTGCGCAAACCAATGCCCGAGGCCATCTCACCATTGGTGGGTGTGATGTGGTGGAGTTAGTGGCTCAGTTTGGCTCTCCCCTCTACATCCTTGATGAGTTCACCTTTCGCACCGCCTGCCGTCAATACCAAGACACCCTCCAGCAGACCTACGGTGGTGAATTTTTGGTGCTCTACGCTTCAAAGGCTTGGAACTGCTTGGCCACCTGTGCCCTTGCCCACAGTGAAGGCTTGGGGATTGATGTGGCCTCCGGGGGTGAACTCTACACTGCCTTGAGTGCCGGCGTCCCCGCCAGCCACATTTACTTCCACGGTAATAACAAGTCCCCCCAAGAACTCCTCTATGCCCTTGAGGTCAATTGCACGATTGTTGCCGATAACTGGCTAGAACTAGAGCGCCTTGCTGTCTACGTTGAGGAGCATGATCTCTCGACCCCACCGCGCGTCATGTTGCGGTTGACACCGGGGATTGAATGCCACACCCACGAATATATCCGCACTGGACATCTAGACAGCAAATTTGGCTTTGACCCGCAACAGTTTCCAGAGTTGCTTCAGTTTGCTAAGGCGCATCCCGAACTGGACTGGGTCGGACTCCACGCCCACATTGGCTCACAGATTTTTGAGGAACAACCCCATTTAGACCTCTGTGATGTCCTTGTGGATTGGCTGGCTCAAGCCCGTGAAGCGATGCTACCCATGCGCGAACTGAATGTGGGGGGTGGTCTTGGCATTCGCTACATCGAGTCCGATAACCCGCCGGCGATCGCCCACTGGACAAAGGCCATTAGTCATCAACTGAGCCAAGCCTGTCAGCAACGCCATCTTCCCTTACCCAAACTCATCTGTGAGCCGGGTCGCTCCATCGTTGGACCTGCGGCAGTGACGGCCTACACGGTGGGCAGCCGTAAGGTGATTCCTGAGCTACGCACCTATATCGCTGTCGATGGGGGGATGTCCGATAATCCACGACCGATTACCTATCAGGCGCAATATACAGCCCTGTGTGCCAATCGCATGACCACTGCCGCCACAGAAACCGTGCGTGTTGCCGGTAAGCACTGCGAATCGGGCGATATTCTGCTGCCCCAAGTCACCCTACCCCCCCTGCAAGCCAATGATATTTTAGTGGTGGCCAGTACGGGTGCCTACAACTACAGCATGGCCTCCAACTACAATCGTGTGCCCCGGCCGGCGGCGGTGGTGGTCTGTGAGGGGGAAGCCAACCTGATCCTGCAACGGGAAACCTACGCTGATTTGGTGGCCCATGATGTCTTGCCCCTGCGATTGAGCACCCCCGCCCCCTAGGAGGTGACGAGCACGATGGGATGATAAGCCTCCTAGGTAACTTGTCGTGGCTGCTGCTGTCCTCGCAGACACTGGCCAAGGTGCGAACAGTCGTGGATGTGGTTTTGGTCTTGACCCTAACCTACGCTATTTTGCGGGTTGTGGCCGAGCGGCGAACCCTCTGGATGATACGGGGCTTTATCTTCCTCCTTTTGGCAACCTCCCTCAGTCGTGCCATTGAGCTACAGTTTTTGAGCTTTGTGCTGCACAACTTAGTGATTGGCTCTGCGGTGGCCTTAGCCGTTATTCTGCAATCGGAAATTCGCATTTTTCTGGAACAGTTGGGACGAGGACAGTTTTTCGGCTTTATGCAGCCCGTGGCCGAGTCGAGCCTGACCAATGATGCCGTTGATTTGATTGTGACGGCCGTGAAGGGATTATCTCAAGATCGTACGGGGGCACTCATTCTGCTGGAAACCCATACAAAGCTCAGCCCCCAAGATTTTACCCATGCAGGGATCGCCCTCAATGCCCGCCTTTCACCGGAACTCATTACCTCAATTTTTCAGGTGAGTTCCCCCCTGCACGATGGCGCAATTTGGGTGCGGGGGGCTGAAGTGATTGCGGCAAAGTTGATCCTGCCCCTCTCGGATCGCACGGGGCCTTGGCAGTTGGGCACTCGCCATCGCGCCGCCCTAGGGATTACCGAACGCATTAGCCACTGTGTCTGTGTAGTGGTCTCTGAGGAAACGGGGTCAATTTCCCTTGCCTTTAAGGGGGAGCTTCAACGTCCCCTCACCAGCAGTAAACTAGGGGAATTGTTGCGGCAATATGTGCAGGATCAAGGGACGGGAACTTCACAACCCCGTCAACGTCGGCACAGCTTAAAATTTTGGAAGACTGTATGGCCACTGCGCTAATTTCCGCCAATAGGATGTGTCCATGATGCTACAGCCCCATTCACTCATTGAGTTACCCGAAGATCTAGATCGCGATCGCCTACCTCGCCATGTGGCGGTGATTATGGATGGCAATGGCCGCTGGGCAAAGCAGCGCAATTTACCGCGAATTATGGGACACCAACGCGGGGTGGACACCCTCAAGGATCTGCTGCGCTGTTGCAAAGATTGGGGCATTGAAGCCCTGACCGCCTACGCCTTCTCCACAGAAAACTGGGGGCGCCCCCTGCCGGAGGTGGATTTTCTGATGACCCTCTTTGAGCGAGTGTTGCGGCGGGAGCTGGCGGAAATGGTTGCCGAGGGCGTGCAAATTCACTTTGTGGGTGACTTGGCGTGTTTGCCGAACTCCCTACAAGCGGAAATTGAGCGAGCGATGACCGCTACGGCCAATAACCAAAAAATTAAATTTGTGGTGGCAACCAACTATGGTGGGCGACGGGAAATTATCCACGCTTGCCGTTCGATTGCAGCCCAAGTGAAAGCGGGACGCCTTGACCCCGCCGATATTGATGAGGTACTCTTTGAACGCCATTTGTACACGGGCGGCCTACCGGATCCCGATTTGTTGATTCGCACCAGTGGCGAGATGCGCGTCAGTAACTTTTTGCTGTGGCAGGTGGCCTATTCAGAAATTTACGTCACCAAGACCCTCTGGCCGGATTTTGACCGCGCTGCTTTCCATGAGGCGCTCCGGGATTACCAACAGCGACAGCGGCGATTTGGCCGTGTCTAAAGGGGACGATTTCAGTGGAGAATAGGAAAGCTCGCCGGGTACGTATTGGAGCGATACTGTGACCCCCCAATTGCGCATTTATGTCCCCCCTCATCCCCTCATTCAACATTGGCTAACGGTGGCTCGCGATCGCAACACGCCCACCCCTCTGTTTCGCGTAGCCATGACGGAGCTAGGTCGCTGGTTGGCCTATGAGGCGGTACGGGAATGGTTGCCAACGGTGGAAACAGTGGTTGAAACGCCCCTTGCCCCCTGTGCAGCGCTGGTGGTGAATCCGCAAGTACCCGTCGTGGTGGTACCCATTCTGCGGGCGGGTTTGGCCTTGCTCGACGGTGCCCAAGGGGTCTTACCGACAGCAAAGACGTACCACTTAGGGATTGTGCGGGATGAGGCCACCCTTGAACCCAGTTGCTATCTCAATAAGTTGCCCCCGCAGTTTGACCCGCAAACCCGTGTCCTGATTAGTGAGCCGATGCTGGCAACGGGAGGTTCAATCATGACAGCAATGCAGGAACTGGTGCAGCGGGGGATTGACCCAGCCTTGGTGCGAATCATTTCCGTGGTCACTGCGCCGCCAGCTTTGCAGAAACTCGGTGCCCATTTTCCCGCAGTGCAAGTCTATGCAGCCACGATTGATGAGACAGTGAATGAGCAGGGCTTTATTGTGCCTGGCTTAGGGGATGCGGGGGATCGCGCCTTTGGTACCGGGGAGGAAGTGTAACCGATGATGACAGTGGTGACTGTGCCAGCAACAACGGCTAATTTGGGTCCGGGGTTTGATTGCTTAGGAGCCGCTCTGACCCTCACCAATACGTTCACCTTTTCCTTGAGCGATCGCCCCCATGTCAACGTGCGGGGCACTGAGGCAGCCGGTGTCAGCAGTAGCTCCGACAATTTGGCCTATCGTGCCTACCACCGTCTCTATCAATATCTAGGGCGTGAAGCCCCACCTGTGTATTTAGAGATTGATCTGGGGGTTCCCCTCGCACGGGGCCTCGGCAGTTCAGCAACCGCAATTATTGGCGGCTTAGTAGGGGCCAATCGGCTGGCGGGCTTTCCCCTCAGTCATACCGAGGTTCTGGAATTGGCCATTGAAATGGAAGGCCACCCCGATAATGTGGTGCCGGCCTTGCTAGGGGGCTGTCGTCTTGCTGTCCAAGGGAGTGCAGGGGGATGGCATTGGCTAGAGATTCCTTGGGATCAGGATGTGGTGCCGATTGTGGCGATTCCAGACTTTGAGCTAGCCACGGAAACAGCGCGGCAAGTGCTGCCCCCCCACTGTACCTACGGTGATGCAGTTTTTAATATCAGTCACCTTGGTGCTCTGCTGCGGGGTTTGGAAACGGGTCAACGGGAGTGGCTGCAACTGGCCTTGGGCGATCGCCTGCATCAACCCTACCGCCAAAGTCTGATCAAAGGCTATACCGACCTCCACAGGGCGGCTCTTGAGGCGGGTGCCCACGGTTTGGTCATTAGTGGCGCAGGACCCACGCTTTTAGCCCTCGGGGATCCCGTTACCGCTTCCGCCATTGCCACTGCCCTCAAGGAGACTTGGGCAAAGTTTGATGTGCAGGCACGGGTGGAGGTGCTGGCCATTCAACGCCAAGGGACAACGGTGCGCGATCGCTAGGCAATCTTAGGCAATTGTATAGCATGCTTCCCTGTCAATAGGAGGTGATTAAATGAGTCAAGAACAGGATGCCCTGACAACGGAAGTGCTGCAACGCCTACGCCGCAAGGAGGGCACTTGGCAGGATTGGGGAGCCGGATGCCAGCAACTGCAAAAACAAGGGCTATCTCCCCAAGCGATTTTTGAGGCCACGGGCATTGAACCCATCCACCAAAATCAACTGATCATTGCCCTGCAAGTGAGTCAGAGCCTGCGCGAGGCGCCGGAAGCGGTGCGTGCCTATTTTCAAACGCGGGGCAGCGATCTGCTCTATGAACTGCGGGTGTTGTCAGGGAGCGATCGCCTTGCAGCAGCCACACTCATTGTTGAGAAACAACTGGATGTCACTGCGGTTCATGAGGTCTGCCGTGCCCTCAAGGCCGTGAGCTATCAAAAGGATGAGAGTGCAGGTTTTGGTGAGAGTGTGGGCGATCGCATTGGTCGCTACTATTGGCAACTGGCGCGGCAGCAACGCGATTTAGCCCAGCGATCGCGTCTCATTGCCCAAGGCTTTCGCTTTGTTGAATCCGCCACAGGTCGCCAAGCGCTTGAAAAACTGCTGACGGACTTTACCGTGGTTCCCGCTGCTAGCCAACCCCGACTCCCCCTTTACCGCTTGGATTCCGCTGAAGACCTGCCCTACCTCGTTCCGGTCGCAGGAACAGCCCCGCTCGCTGCTGCAGCCTTTAATCAAGTGCCCCAGTTAACTTCTACAGGCGCCTTGCAATTAGTCGCTGTTCCTCAACCCATGACCCTCGTGGCTCTCCCCAGTTGGCAGGTTCTCCTAAATGCTGTTGACCCAGTCGCGGTGCTTTGGCCAGTGGCAGACCTACCCGCAGAATTACCGCCCACGCCTGAGGGACTCCCCATTGAACAAGTGCTCCTGATAGTGGATCGTGGTCTTCCAGAATGGGATCGCGATCGCTATCTGTTGATTGCACCTGCGGCCAGCGATCCTGTCCAACTGGCTTGGTTTCCTGAACCCCCTACAGCGCCAATTCTTGGCCAACTCCTGCTCGTCTTACGCCCCCCCCAAGTGCTGGATGAGAGTATCAACAAGGAACTTTGGTTCTTTGAGGAATAGCTTAACTTTAGGCGAGATTCACCACAACGCCCAGAGCGCTACCACGCCCCAAACTGTAATCTGCCAAGGCTAGTCGCACAGGCTGCTGGGGTGCCTTCAGATTCACTACCACAAGGGTCTGATCCACCAGTCCCGACCAGAGTTTGGCATCAGCAAAGTTGGCCAAGGGGGGTGTATCCACAATCACCAGATCAAAATAGTTTTTCAGGTGAGCCATGAACTGTTTGAGCGTGTCTTGGCTGAGGAGCCGCATCGGCTGTTGCCGCAACTCACCAGCGGTTAAAATTGCCAGACCGCGCCGCGCCTGAGCAACGCTATACCAGTGCCGCCGATGAATTAACCAATCCGCCAAGCCCTGTTCATTCGTCAGGCCGAGATAGCGGTGAATCTGGGGTCGCCGTAAATCCCCATCAATCAGCAGAACCCGCTGCCCCGTGCCTGCGGCAGCAAGGGCAAGATGCAGAGCAACGGTGGTGCGCCCATCAGTGGGTAGGGCTGAAATCACGGCTAACGAATGCCCCAAACCCACGGCTTGAAGGTTGGCAAACACATGGTGAAAGGTTTCCTGAAACTTCACCCATTCCCCGACAAAGGGTAGGACTTGAGTCACCTGCCACAGCCCTGAATTGCCCTTCACCGCGCGCTCTAAGCGGAGATTGGTTTGGGGGGTTGCCTTGGGAATTTTGCCAAGGAGGGGCAAGCCGAGGGCATCTTCCACTTGGGCTGGACTGACAAACGTATTGGCGGCTGCATCTGCAACATAAGTAGCCAGAACCCCCAACACAAGGCTGGCGATCGCCCCTAGCACCAACAGCAGTAAGCGCGGGAAGGTGGGTTGGACAGCGGGATTCTCTAAATCCGTCAACACCTGCCACGCAAAGTAATTCTGCGCCAGTTGTAGTTGCACTGCCTGTCGGGCTTGATTGAGCATCTCAAGGGAGAGGTTGGCCGTCCGAATCCGATGTTCAAGGCGATCAATGGCGGGGAGTTGGCTACTCAGTTGTTGTAATTGTTGGGCAACCGCCGCTTGGGGAGCCGCAAGCTCAGCATCATAGCGCCGCTGGTTTTCGTATTCAATCCACGCCGTAATGTAGTTGGTAATCAGCGTTTGTGACACTGTTCCCTGAAAGCCTAGGGCCGTGGGGTTGTCCACTTGATATTGCTCACCAATCACTTGGCGGGCGATCGCCTGCAATTGCTCCACCAAAACTCGCCGCTGTTCCTCAAGAGCTTGGATAACGGGTGTCCCTTCCCGAAAAATGGCTAGATTCTTGGCAATTTCTTGATCCAGTTCTTGAATGCGTGCCAGTTGTTGCTGATAAGCAGGGGAGGTACTTAAGTTCGCTGCTGCTAGGGCTTCTGCGGGCGTCATCTTGAGTTGTTCTTGAAACCCTTGAAAACGACCGTAGGCTTCCACGGCCTTCAGGCGAGCCGCTTGGCGCAGGCTATGGATTTGGCGATACTGTTCTGTTAAAAAGCGCAGTTGTTCTGAGGGTTGCAGGCTCGTGCCTTGGGGTTGGCTGGCTTGGAGTTGCTGCTGGAGTTGCTCTAATTCTGTAAGGTGCTGATTGATGTCTTTGTCCAGTTGCTCTAGGGTGCGATTGAGTTGTTCTTGGCGATCGCGCTGACTGTAGTCAACAAAGGCCTCTGCCACGGCCTTTAATACTGCGGTCACGATTTCTGGCTGGCGATCGCGATAGACCACTTCTAGTACTTTTGTTTGGGTCGGCAGTTGCTCTGTGGCGGAACTAACCACTGGTCGAATTTCCAGATGCTCAGCTAAGACCCGCGTGGTCAAATGAGGATACTGCTGTTGTAGTTTCTGGGCAATGGGAGCTAGTACTTTGTCACTTTCTAGAACGAGAATCTGTGACCCCACATCCACTGGAGGGGGTGTGGTTGGCGGCGGGGAGGGGAGGGTACTGGCAATGCCATCACGGGGGGTCAGGGTTGGCGCAGGCTGTGGTTCCTTCACTGGTTCCATCAGAAGGCGAAAATAGGCCTCGTACATTTCGGGTTGCCAGAAAACATACCCCCCCATGACCAAGAATGAGAGTAAAACCGTTCCTGACAGTAGTCGCCACCGTCGCCGACAGCGATCGCCAAAAGTGTGTAGTCCAGATTCTTTTTTCGGTCGCAGCGGTGATGAACGGGGCGAGCGATCGACCACCCGTAAATTGGGTACCCTGTGCGGCAGCGACATGGGCAGTCCCCTAGTTAATTAAAGAGATTAATAAAGAAGCCCAAGGTTCCCAAGGCTCCCAAGGGACGCAGTGCGTTTCCAATTGTATCCCCCACCTGCGTCAGCGCTGACCGTTCCACCACAATCACATCCCCCTGTTGCAACACCGGATTGCTATTGGCATCGGGTTGAGCTGCCAAGCTAAAGGGAATCCGCCGCCGACTGACCGTCCCGTCCCGATTCAGCCGCACTAGCGTCACCCTTGATGTGTTAGCACGCTGCACATTAAATCCACCTGCTGCCCCAATTCCTTGGGTAAGGGTGGCATTGGCAGGCACTTCAACAAAACCGGGTCGTGCCACCTCACCCAGAACCTGTACCCGAATTACCTGTGGTGAAAACGTTGCCGAGGCCACCCGTACCGCTTCAGCCGCATTCACTTCCTTCGCCTTGGGCACCACAATCACATCATCACTGCGCAGCGTGATATCTTGGTTCGCATCCCCCGACTGAATCATCTCCCAAAGATTAATTCTGGTTACGGCTGTTTGGCCATTCCCCAGTTGGCGGCGTATCTCAATGTTGCGAATATCGGCCTCTTGGGTAATTCCACCGCTTTGAGCAAGGACTTGGCTCAGGCGAGGCCATGTTAAGCCACCGGAAAGGCCGATACCGGGGGCAGAAGCTGATACAGAAGTAAAAGGAACAACATAGGAGCCTGGACGGCTCACCTCACCTGCCACTAAAATCTTCATGGGGCGCGGCGTCTGCAATGTAACCGTTACCGCTGGAAAGCGGAGGACTTTACTATAGGCGTTCAGAATCACCTGCTCCGCTTGGGGGAGAGTTAAGCCACCCACCATGACGCGCCCTGCCAAAGGTAGGGTGACTGAGCCATCGAGATTAACAGTGAATTGTCGTTGATTAGTAACTGTTGGTGGCAGGTTGACCACTTCAATGAAAAGCACATCCCCTGCACCCAGGAGATAGTCCTGAAGGGGGTTAATGCTGGTAAAACTATAGGAGCTTGGGCTGACGGGCATGGGTTGAGCAGTGGCCGAGCGGGGTACCATCAGTGTTGCCCCAAGGGTGAATCCACTGGCGATCGCCAGGGTGATGACGGTGTTGTGTAGCCTTGGTAATGATTTGCACCCCATGGTTCATTCTCCTCACTCACTTGTTTGTTCTACCATACGCCATCTATTCGCCACCAAGGTTATGAAAAAAGGCTTTAGAATGAGTGCAAATGGCCTTGTCACCTCATTGTAATGCTGGACCCGCCGCTCATTTGCCTAGAACAGATTTCTAAAGTGTATGGCCAAGGGGAAACGGAAGTTCACGCCCTTAGGGAGGTGAATCTCAACATTCAGCGGGGAGAGTACTGTGCAATTATGGGGGCTTCGGGGTCAGGGAAGTCCACAATGATGAATATTATTGGCTGTTTAGATCGCCCGACCTCTGGCCGCTACTTTCTCGATGGCCAAGATGTGGCACACCTCAGTGATGATGAACTCGCCCATATTCGCAATGCCAAGATTGGTTTTGTCTTTCAACAGTTTTACTTGCTGGGGCAACTCACGGCACTGGAAAATGTGATGCTACCCATGGTCTATGCCCAAGTTCCCCCCAAGGAACGGCGCGATCGCGCGATCGCTGCATTGGAACAGGTGGGGTTGGGTCACCGCCTTGAGAATCGTCCCAATCAACTCTCGGGAGGACAGCAACAACGGGTGGCGATCGCCCGCGCCATTGTCAATCAGCCGCTACTCCTGCTCGCCGATGAACCCACCGGTGCCCTCGATAGCCACACCACGGCGGAAATTCTTGCTATCTTTGGGCAACTCAATGCGGCCGGCATGACGGTAATTATGGTGACCCATGAACCCGATGTGGCGGCTGTCACGCACCGCATTATTCAGTTTCGTGACGGTCAAATTCGTTCCGATCGCCCCAATGTGCCTAGCCCGCTGACGGCACCTGCTTTATCTTAAGAAGGGGAACGACTGAGAAAAAAAGCAATGGCAAAAGCAGTTTGGAAAGGCGCAACCTTGGCCGAGAGCGATCGCTATGAAGTGGTCGAAGGCAATGTTTATTTTCCGCCAGAGGCACTCAATCCGGCCTATTTTCAGCCCAGCGATACCCACACCGTTTGTGGTTGGAAAGGCACAGCCAGCTACTACCACGTTGTTGTCAATGGTGAGGTGAACCGTGATGCGGCATGGTACTACCCCGATCCCAAGCCGGCGGCAGCCAATATCAAGGGCTATGTGGCGTTTTGGCGCGGGGTGCAGGTGACGCGCTAAGGGGAGCAATTCCCGCTCGGTTGAGAATTTCGGGAATCAAATCCTCACGGCGCACCGCCATTAAGTGCACCCCCTGGCAGAGTTCCCGCGCCTGTTGTACTTGCTCGGCAGCAATAGTTATCCCTTCATCGAGGGGATCAGCGGCAGCGGCAAGGCGATCAATAAGGTGCTGGGGAATCAGTGCACCGGGCACAGCGCGATTGATAAACAGAGCATTTTTGGCCGACTTGAGGAGAAAAATTCCAGCAAGAATGGGTCGCCCACAGCCCGCCGCAATCTGATCCATAAACTTGGCTAGCCGCTCAAAGTCAGTAATTAACTGCGTCTGGAAAAATTGAGCACCCGCTGCCAATTTGCGTTCAAACCGTTGTTGCAGGCCTGACCAACTGGCAGACTGAGGATCAACCGCTGCCCCGGCAAAAAATTGCGTCGCTCCATCGGCTAGGGGGCGATCCTCGCTATCCACCCCTTGATTCAGTTGGCCAATGACGCGCAATAGCCGCACAGACTCCAAATCAAAGACGGGTTTGGCTTGGGGATGATCGCCTGCTTTGACGGGGTCGCCCGTGAGTGCCAAAATGTTGTGCAAACCTAAAGCAGCAATGCCCATGAGATCCGCTTGCAGGGCAATGCGGTTGCGATCGCGACAGGCGATCTGGCAAATGGGTTCAAACCCCTGCTGTTGCAACAAATAGGCGGCTGCCCAAGAACTCATGCGCAACACAGCGCGACTGCCATCGGTGACATTGACCGCATGAACCCGCCCCTTGAGATGGGCTGCTTGGCGCAACATCGTACTGGCATCCCTACCCTTAGGGGGGCAAACCTCTGCGGTGATGAGAAACTCACCCTGCTCACAGGCAGCTTGAAAACGCGAGACTGACAAGGAAATGGCTAGAGCGCGACTAGGCAATTATCATACAAGCTAGTGACGCCTGTTCCTAGGCCGCTAAATAAGCAGTCACCGTCTGCACCAAGGTCTCTGTCCAATAATCAGCAACACTTTGCTGCTCGGCTTCCACCATGACGCGGATAACGGGTTCTGTCCCAGAGGCACGTACTAAGACTCGCCCGCGATCGCCCATATCCAGTTGCGCTTTGGTAATCATCTGTTGCAAAGGCTCACATTCTTGCCAGTGGAGTCGTCGCTGTCGATCGTCAACACGGACATTGCGAAGAATTTGCGGGTAGGCGGTAAAACTTTGGTCTCGCAGTTGTGCCAAGGATAGACGGGAATCCTGAACTAGGGTCGCTAAATGAACCGCTGTGAGCAAGCCATCCCCCCCCACACCATAGTGACGGCAGAGGATGTGTCCCGACTGTTCTCCCCCCAGCATGGCACCGTGGCGCAGCATCTCTGCATGGACGTATTGATCGCCCACAGCAGCCCGCACCAGTTGTCCACCCCGCGCTTGCCAAGCTCGCTCAAAGCCGAGATTTGACATCACAGTGGCGACAATCAAATCCTTGGGGAGTTGTGCCTGCGACTGAAGCCGTTGTCCCCAGAAGTAGAGAATGTGATCGCCATCAACCACCCGCCCTTGGCTATCCACCGCCAGCACGCGATCGGCATCGCCATCAAAGGCAAACCCCATAGCGGCACGGGTTTCACGGACAGCCTGTTGTAATGGTTCTAAATGGGTGGAACCGCAGTTGACATTAATGCGATCGCCATCGGCGCGATCGTGGAGAGCAATCACCTCAGCCCCTAGGGCATGGAACACCGTCGGTGCCACCGCCACCGCAGATCCCCAAGCCAAATCCAACACCACCCGCAGTCTCCGCAGCGGTTGACGATCCTCAAGGGGCGCTTGCACCGCATGGCGATAGCGCTGAAGCAATTCGGGACGATGATGCAAATGCCCCCAGTGCTCCGTATGGGGCAAGGATAGGCCAGCATTTAGGTGGGCTTCAATTTCTTTTTGCAGATCAGGGCTGAGCTTGCTGCCATCGCTGCCAAAAATTTTAATGCCGTTATCGGCGGGGGGATTGTGACTGGCGGAAATCATGGCGCCACCGATGGCTTCTGTGGTGGCCGTTAGGTAGGCAATACAGGGGGTCGGGCACAGACCCACATTCCACACTTCAAAACCAGCGGCGGTTAAGCCGGCGGCCAAGGCTGTGGCCAACATATCACTGGAGTTGCGGGAATCTTGACCAATGATAAAGGGGCGCTGGGGTGCATCCGTCCTTTGTCGCAGCACTTCTCCCACCCAATATCCCAAGCTCAAGGCCAAGTTGGGGGTTAGCAACTCCCCCGCCCGTCCACGAATGCCATCGGTTCCGAACCGAATCGGCTGCTGCCCAGTCATGGTTGATTCCTCACGCCACACCAATACTCACTATTTTCTAGTCGATCCCCTTGGCTATGCAGGAGACGATTCTTAACATTTATTTACCCTTTTTGGACTATATCATCTCTGTGAACCTTGCCCTGCGCATGGGTGTCCCCCCACAGGAGTATTCTGGATCAGCGGGAATTGAGGCAAAGCCAAATGTTACCACCCGACCTGCGCCAGCAATTGCAATCGTCCCAAGGGCGACTCCTACACCTTTTGGAGTCCTTTTCCTCAGCACGGGTACTGGTGGTGGGGGATCTCACCCTCGATGAATTTCTCACGGGTCAGGTGGAGCGTCTCTCGCGGGAAGCCCCTGTTCTGATTTTGCGCCATGAGTTTACCCGCCAAGTGCCCGGCGGCGGTGCCAATGCCATCTACAATTTGGCCAAGTTGGGTGCTCAGGTGCAGGCGGTTGGTCTGGTGGGTGTAGATCCGCAGGGGGAGGCGCTTTGTAGCATTTTTCAAGGGGCAGGGATTGATACGCGGGGCATCTTTAAGGATGGCGATCGCCCCACCGTGACGAAAACCCGTATTTCTGGCCATGCTCGCCAGTCGGTGACGCAGCAAATTGTGCGCGTGGATCGCAAGTCCGATGATCTGCCTGCCCCAGCCCTTCAGGAGGCGCTAGCGGCCTTTATTCGTCAGCAGGTGGGGACTGCCGATGCCGTGGTTTGCTCCGACTATGGCGATGGTGTCTTTACACCCCCTGTGATTGCGGCTGCCCTAGAGCATGAGCGCACGATTGTTGATACCCAACGGGATTTAGCTCGCTATCGCGGTGCTTTCCTATTTACGCCAAACCTGCCAGAAGCAGAGGCAGCGGTGGGCTACCCAATTCGCACAGAGGCGGAGGTACTGCGAGCTGGGGAAGACCTGCTGGAGTTGACGGCGGCTAAATATATGCTGATTACGCGGGGGGATGCTGGTATGAGCCTCTTTAGTCGCGAGGCGGCGCCCTACCATTTACCCGCCTTTAACCGTACGGATGTCTTTGATGTCACTGGCGCAGGCGATACCGTTGTTGCTGCTTTAACCCTTGCCCTTGTGGCGGGTGCCAGTCTTTGGGAGGCGGCAGTTTTAGGCAATTTGGCCGCCAGTATTGTCGTACGTCAGTTTGGCACAGCCACCACATCCACTGCCGAGATGGCGGCAGCCCTTCACCATTTGCTGGAAGATTAATCCCGCGTCGCCTGCTGTAACCACTCCAGAATCCCTTGAGCCAAGGTATGGGCAAGCTCAGCTTGGGCTTGGGGGTTAACAATCCACTCAAACTCCTCCGGGTGAATCATGAAGCCCAGTTCCAGCAGCACCGCAGGGGCAATTGTCGGACGAGTCAGGGCAAGGTTATTCCAAAACACACCGTACTGCTGCCGCCGCAGCCGCTGACTGAGATACCCCTCTAGGAAAACGGCAAGGTCATGGCTTTGGGGATGATACCAAAAGGCGCCAATCCCTTGGGTATTACGGGCATCGCCAGCATCGGGGAGAGCATTGTAGTGCAAGCTGAGGGCAAGGGTGGGTTGGGCTGATTCAATGGCGAGAAGGCGATCGGGCAAGTCCAGATCAATATCCTCTGTGCGCGTCAAAATGACTGTTGCCCCAAGGCGTTCTAGCTCGGGTGCCAGTTTTTGGGCCAGTGCCAATGTGACGACCTTCTCTGGCGTACCATCTGGGCCGCGTGCTCCCAAGTCCTCAGGCCCGCCATGGCCGGGATCAAGGAGAATTTTAATCCCCCGCAGGGGTTGTGTCCCCCGTTGGAGTTGGGGTGGATGACGCAGTTGCAGCACCAGCCGATTGCCTTCATAGGCCACACGATAGCCCCACTGTTGGCGATGATGCAGCGTCAAACGATACTCCACCCGCTCTTGATCAAGGGGGTACCAGTCAAGGCGCTGGATGACGGGATCGGCATCGAGGCGAATGATGTCGGTTTGGGGAATCGTGTTGTGGAGCGTTAGGGTGAACTGGCGATCGCCCTGCTGAATCGAAATCGGTACGGGCACATCCAAAGGAAAGCTGATTTCTGTCCAACCCGCAAGCTGACGGCTGGTCATACTGCGGATGGTGGCTGTTGTCGGCAGAGCACTGGAGAGGAACCGCACTTCATTGGTGCGGATCCAACCCCCATAGTCCAAATGCAGCCAATCCCCCGTTTGTCCGCGTACCCGTGCGCGTGTTCCCACTGGCAAGGGCGTCAGCCGGGAATAATCAGTGCTAGGGCCAGTGCGGGCTACCCCCCCAAGGGAGCGGGTGACTTCCACAACTGGTAATTGCGTTGGCTCAGCTACACGAATGCGGGCACCCAGTTGGCGTTGGTTTCCTAATTGCCATTGAATCGGGTCATAGTCGCCCACTTCGGTGAGCTGGAGGCAATTGCGATAGAGAGAAGGGCGAGCAGTGACCACCTCCGCTTGATGAATCAGCGCAGCCAGATTAGAGGGCAGTTGCACTTGGGGCGGTAGGGGTTCTAGGGGCAGAATGCGCTGACCCACTTGGACTTGCACGGCGCGATCGCTGGGGGCAGCAGCGGTAAAGCAAACAATTTCATTGGCTAGGCGCACTAAATCGGCTGTTGGCTCTAGGGGTTGTAGGGTGGTCGGTACTTGGGGCACCGTGCGAGTGATGGCAAAGTCAAGGCGTTGATCCCCTGCTTGCAGGGTGATGTGATTCAATCCGGGTTGCAGGGGAAGACTGGGGGCAAAGTGTCCCGCTGGCGAGCGATCGCCAACGACCTGCCCATTGAGGGTAACGACAACTTGCGGCGGTGCTGTACCAATAAAGAAAATCCGGGGTGCGCTTGTAGTGTGCTCTCGCGGCGGATAAACCACCTGCAGAGAACCCTGTGCTACTGCTGAGGTCATTGAGCCAACGAAACATCCACTTAATAGACCAAGGCTGAACCACTTCACTGGCTACCCCCATGCACTCAACTTCTTAATATTTTCTTCAGATTATTACTATTGAGTTGTCAATGATCAGAGTTACAAACCATTACATTAAGTAAACATCGCTGAATAGAAATGCAAGTAAGGTAGATGCCTTTCTTTTCCAAAGCAGGGAGGACGTAAAGAGAATGTAATACTTTTCGAGGGCAGTTTTGCCTAGCTTGATCTTCTTCAATCTTTGTGAAAAGGGCTGTAATAAAGGTCAATCACCTCTCAGAAAAGCGAAGCAAGTTTCTCTAAGGCCATTTGTAGAATTCCTTGATCCCCGTCGAATTAGCATATTTTTTAACATTGGGATCATTGCCATCGCTAGAAAATCCATCCATAATAAAAAGTGTCCTCTCTCATAAACTCCCTTAATGTTGCGCAATACTATTTGTTGAGTTTTGTTGTTTTGAAACGCAGATTTGCGCAACGCCTTTTATCACAAGTTCCTACACACCAAAAAGAACTTAAGGATTATTTAACTATGGTTACCATGCAAACGATTCACTGTCCTCACTGTGGTAAATTAGCCCTACGTCAACGCTATGGCTCCGTGAGTCACACCCAGTGTCCCCACTGTGATTACGTCCTAACGATGTGCGATCGCACAGGACGGGTGCTAGAGGCCTACACGCCTGAAATTACCCATGTGGGTCAGTATGGCGCCAATCTCACCTGCACCATAGAGCGAACACGGGCACTGTGCTAGCAAGAATTCATTAGAAGAATCTAAAGATTGATGAGGAAAATCCTGAGAGTTGTTAAGATAGTTTACATATGGCTATCTTACTTCTACTGGTACTGGCATTGGTGCTGTGGTCGGTGCGACTCCTCCACGGTGCCTACCGCCTCCGGGATTTTTCCTTACTGCTGGCCAGTGGCCTCGTGGCCATCTCAGCGGGAGGCGTGATTTTTGTCTATAGCCTGATGAATGGCTGTGTCGGCTATCTCAGTCAAGGGCAGCCCATTCCTGAATCCGATGCGCCTGTCATTCTGTCTGACGTGGCCTACTTTGAGAGTGCCTCTGGAGCAACGACCCCAACCTTTAGCCCCTAGGTCTGACTCACGATCCAAACGTAGGCGATCGCCAGCGTCAACACTGTGAGCGGTGCACCAAAGCGCAAGTGCTGCCAAAAGGAAAACCGCTGTCCTGAGCTAGCAGCGGCCTCAACTGTAATTAAATTAGCCACAGCACCAAAAAGCGTAAGATTGCCCGCGAGGGTACTTGTGGCTGCCAGTAGGTACCAGAGTTGATCGGCACCTTTGGGGATAAACTGTGCGAGCAGCAGCACCGTGGGCACGTTAGAAATTAAATTTGACAGCAGTGCTGTAATCACCACGAGGGGCAAGGGCTGATTCACCCAAGGGCGCAAAACGGCTAATAAATCAAAGTTTTGAATACAGCGGGTAAGAATAAACAGACCCGCAAACAGAACCAATAGTGACCAATCCACCTGAGCAAGGATGCGCTCTGGCTTCACCCGACGGGTGACCAGTAAAGCTGCTGCCGCCAAAAGAGAGGATTCTGCCAAGGGAAAGCCGAGCAGAAAGGCCAAAAACATCAGCCCAGAGACAATCAGTGTCTTGTGGAGTAACCCTTTTTGCACCTGCACCGGTTGGAGCGTAGCCAATGTACAGGGTTGGCGCGATCGCACCTCCGGATAGAGCCACCCCAACCAAGCCACTTGCAGCCCTAACCCCAGCACTGCGACGGGAACCATCACTTGGGCAAACGGCAGATATCCTAACTCGGAAAACGATCCCACGAGGATATTTTGGGGGTTGCCGCTGAGGGTGGCCACAGAACCGATATTCGTTGCCGCGGCGATCGCCAGCAGATAGGGCACTGGATTTAAGCCCAAGACATGGGTAATGCGCAGGGTTAAAGGCGTCGTCACAAGGGCAAGGGTGTCGTTGAGAAAGACCGCCGACAACATTCCTGTAGCTACAGTGAGAAACACCAGTAGCCCCAAGGGACTGCCACTAAAGCGCACCACCGTCACCATCGCTATTTGAAAAAAGCCGCTCAAGCCCAGATAAGCATTGACAATCATCATGCTCAACAGAAACACAATGGTCTGGGGATCAATGGCTTGCCATGCAGTGGGTAGATCAATCGCCCCTAAGGCAATCAAAAGAGCCGCACTCACAAGGGCGATCGTTGCGCGATTCATACATAGCCCCGGCACCCCCCCAAGGGCTAAGGCACTGTAGCTGAGGGCAAGGATCAGAAGTTGCAGGAGAGACCGCAGCACCTACTGTTGGGTTTGAATTTTCTTGGCCTCTAGGGCATCGAGCAATTCCCCAAGCGCTGCCATGTCATCACCGTCATATTCCCGCTTCCACAACAGTTGGGAAATTTGGTTTTCAATGGCTGAGGTTAACACTTGGGTTTCGAGCACCCGTTGCACTAAGCGTTGGCTCATCATAGGGGTTCAGCAGCTTAGACAGTCGTTCTCTAGGGTAGCCCATTGGCTGTGGGGCAAATGGAAGGAACCACTTTCTCAAGTGGCACAATTTGCTATAGTGGGGTCACTGGGATCAGCAAAGCGTTGATCCTAAGCTGGGGATCGTTGTCCCGTCAATAAATCGTGTTTCGATAAATTAAGGAAAGTTGAAATTCTAGGATACACCAGATATACTAAAGGGCGACTTTTGTAAACTCAATAACAGTTCTTTGAAGGCAAAGGAGGTAAGGCAACTTGGCCAGAAGACGGAAGCGGAAGAGCCGGCGGCGTCTCGAAGGACGCAAAATCCTTGAGTGCGTACCTCAATATAGCATCGAAAGTGGCGAAGATAAACCTGTGACAGCGGCACGAAAATTTATTCAAGCCAAGGGGATCACCCCACCCGCTTTACTTCTTGTTAAGCGGAATGAGCACACCACCGATCGCTACTTCTGGGCAGAAAAGGGCTTGTTTGGTGCGCAGTACGTTGAAGAAAACCACTTTTTATTCCCTAGCCTAAGGGAACTGGCAGAAGAGAAAATGGCAGCCACGACTCGTTAGGCTGTTTTTTTTACAAACATCTGTTTTATTGAGGAGTCAGGATCTGTTCTTGACTCTTTTTGCTTTGGTAGTGAGAGGATCTAGGGTGTGGTCTAAAGATTTGATCTTTTTACGCCATTTACTTATGGCAATTTGGAAACTGTCCCCTACAATAGAAATAGCGGAGACGCACGTTTCCGTTCACTCCTCACACCACACCCCGCCTGGACAGTTATTGGTTCGGGCGGCTTCCTTTTAGATATGAAATGGAATACCGCATTTATCATCAAACTAGCTACACCTACAGCGCCCCTGTTGCCCTTGCCCCCCATGATTTACGCTTGATCCCGCGTAGTGATGGCCACCAACGCCTGCGATCGCTCTCCCTCCAAATTTTACCAACTCCCCAAGGCCAAAGTACTGTCCTCGATGTCCATGGCAATCACATTCAACGCTACTGGTGGTCACCACAGCCCACCACCTCCCTGATGATTCAGGTCACCTCTGAAGTAGAAACCTATTGCGACAACCCCTTTAACTATCTGCTTGACTCGTGGGCAGTCACCCTCCCTTTTAACTATCCGCAGCGACTGGCAACTAGCTTGCATCCCTATCTATCACCGTCAGTGGATCCTGTTGCCTATGAATTGGCTTGGCAAATTTTAGCCAGTGGCGATGGCAGTGTCCTCACATTTCTCAGTGACCTCAATAACAAAATTTACCGTACCTGTCAGCACCAAATTCGTGAAACCGGTGCCCCTTGGCCCCCCTGTGTGACTTGGGCAAAACAAATGGGTTCCTGTCGCGATACAGCCGTCTTGTTTATCCATGCCTGTCGGGCTGTGGGCTTAGCGGCGCGGTTTGTCAGTGGCTATCAGGAAGGAGACTTGGATAATCCTGAACGGCACCTCCATGCCTGGGTAGAAGTGTATTTGCCGGGGGCAGGCTGGCGCGGCTATGATCCCACCCACGGCCTAGCGGTGAGCGATCGCCACATTGCCCTTGTGGCTGCCGCTGATCCGACGGATGCTGCCCCCATTCAAGGTACCCTGCGGGGACAAGGGGTGACCTCAACCATGACCTATCAACTACAGATTCAGCGCCTCTCCTAGGTATGGAAGAAAAAGGCGGTGCCGAGAATCCCATAGGTGGCCAACAGCAGCGCCCCCTCCAGCCAGTTGGAGCGGCCATCTAGGCTAATCACATTAGCAATCACGACCGCAATAATCACCGTCACCACTTCAAAAAGACTAAAGTTTAAATCCATCGGCTGACCAATAAACTGGCCAATCAGCACCAGCACAGGTGCCACCAAGAGCGCCACCAAGAGGGATGAACCCAAGGCGATGGACACGGACAAATCCATATTGTTTTTCAGGGCAACCCCCACCGCAGTCACATATTCCGCTGCACCGCCCACCAACGGCAAGAGGATGACCCCAGTAAATAGGGGCGTTAGACCCAAGCCCTCCGTTGCTGCTTCAACTGCGCCGACAAAAATTTCTGACTCAAAGGCTACGCCAATCGTGGCAATCATTAGAACCGTGATCCACAGGGGCAGGTTCGGCTTTTCATGGTGCCCCGCTTCGTCCCCCAGTTCCACCTGACTGACATCGTAAAGATAGCTGTGGGTTTTCAAAGAAAAGAGTAACGTTAGTCCATAGACCAGAATCAGAATGATGGCGGCCACCACTGACATTTTGGAAATTGCGGTTGGCGGCACACTGCTGGAGGTGTAAATGACCATTGCCGGTAGGAGAATCGCGGCGATCGCCACCGTCATCGAGGAAGCATTCACCCGTGCCACCACTGGGGCAAAGGATTGCTCCTTGTAGCGAATGCCCCCCAGCAGCATGGATAACCCCATCACCAGCAAAAGGTTCGCCATCAGGGTGCCCGTAATACTGGCTTTGACAATATCTACTAAACCCGCTCGCAGCGCCACAATAGCAATAATCAGTTCCGTTGCATTGCCAAAGAGGGCATTCAAGAGGCCACCGATCGTCGGCCCCGTGGCAAGTGCCACCTCCTCTGTTGCGGTGCTCAACCAAATCGCCAAGGGCACGATCGCCAGTGCTGCCAAAATAAAGACCGTGAGGGCACCCCATGCCAGTTTTTCAGCGGCAATAGAGAGGGGAATAAACACCAAAAAACCAATCGAAACCAGTCGCTTCATGGGGGCACCCCTTACATGGTGAACGGAGAAAAATCTCCTCTATCCTAGCCTGCGGTTTGATGAATCCAGCCCAATTCGCGGGAAATGATGCTGATGCCTAACCACTGCGCAGGATCACCCGCTGATTTTGGCGGGCGACAAGGGAAAGGGTGAGAGGGCCAGCGGTATAAACAGAGGTGGGGGTAACTGCACTAATATCAATCGTCCCTTGGTGATCTTTGAGGTCGAGGACAAATTTCACCAGTTCAATTTGGCGAAAGGAGCCAACACTGCCAGTCACAGGATCGGGGAGGACACCCGAGGCGATCGCCCGCTGATTACTGACCGTAAACAACTGATCCAAGCGTTGCAAAATTTGCTCATCGGTCATCTGGCTCGGATCCAAGGAAATGGTAGCTAGATTCTCACCCTCGCGGAAAACCTCCTGATTGCGCGCCACTTGGGGCACCACAAGAATGTTACTTTCCCCCTGTAGATAATTGGCCGCAGCTAAAATGCGCACCACATAGGGCTGGCCATCACTAATTTGGCTGCGCAGGCGGTTCACGTCTTCGGTGGTAATTTGAATCACCTGATCCGTCGGTTTGAGGTTCTGGGGACGATTCAGGACAATGGCATTGCGCCGCGCCTCCCGCAGGAGTTCTTCAATAACTTGGGTGGCCTGAGCCGGATCCTTGACATGTTGAATCACCGCAGAGGCCAAGACTTGCCCCGTGCGAATGGCGATCGTCCCCCGCCGTAATCCTAGCAAAAGGATGCTCACGTTTTCCTCAAGGCGTTGGCGACTGGCCTCAAGGGCAGCAATTTCCTGCTGAAGCGTGCGCTGTTGATTGCGTAACACCTGCTGCTGCTGATTGGCAACGGCCAGTTGATCCTGAATGCGATCAATCTCTGCTTGGAGACGATCCTTTTGACCTTCCACCTCGGCAAGGCGCTGTTGAGCTGTGCGAATGGCAGTTTCTAGGGCTGCTTTTTGGCTAGCCACATCCTCGAGGCGGCCTTGGATGGCTTGTCGCTCCCGTTGCAAACGCTGAATTTCTTGCCGCAGGCGTGCCCCTTGGGCTTCAAAGTTTTCGAGGTCTTTTTGGGCTTGGGTGTAGCGGTCTTGAAGTTGCTTGAGTTCTGCTTCTGTGAGGGTTTGACGATTGACGGCCTGCTCTAGGACTTGGTTGGTTTGACTAAGGCGTTGGCGAATGTTGGCCAGTTCAATTTGGGATTGTGCCAGTTCCGCCTCAATTTCATCCTTTTGGGCACGGGTTTCGGCGAGTTCTTGTTCAGCAGCCGCTTGTTGGCGGCGAATCGTATCAATGCGCAGCACGCCATCGCGCAATTCACGGCTGAGGGCAAAGAGGATGGCAAGGGTGGAGGCAGAAATTAAACTGCCTGTGAGAATGGTAATCAGGACAGCTGTCTGTCGAGGCCGCAAATTAAACCAGCTCAATCGGGCTTTGCCCACTTTTGAGCCGAGGCGATCGCCCACCGTCGCGATCGCGCCCCCAAGAATAATCACAGCCAACACCAAAACATACCCAGCCATATTTCGGGTACTGCTGCCACTCCCCAACTATACTTTCTACAGTATGTGCCGATGCTGCCCCCTATAACGGTTTGGGCAAATCACTTTGACTGAAATCAACCGATGCCAAAAATTGCTACTTGGAACGTCAACTCAATTCGCACTCGCCTTGACCATGTGTGCCAATGGTTAGACACCACTGGAGTGGACTATCTCTGTCTTCAGGAGACCAAAGTCACAGATGCTGAGTTCCCGCGTCAGCCCTTTCTGGATCGTGGGTATCAAGTTTATTGTAGTGGCCAAAAGGCCTACAACGGGGTGGCCATTCTCAGTCGTCAGCCTCTTGCGGGCGTAGAAGCAGGCTTTGCCCCCCAATTACCCAGTCACAGTGAGTTGGATACGCAAAAACGACTGATTCGCGCCCAATTAGCTCCTGATGTCACCTTGGTAAATGTCTATATTCCCAACGGTGGAGAGTACGACAGTGAGAAATACCACTATAAGCTGCACTGGTTAAAAACCCTCCATGTCTATCTCGAGCAGCTCACTGCCCAAGGGGAGGTGATTCTCTGTGGTGATTTTAATATTGCCCCAGAAGATAAAGACCTTTTTGATGCTAGCGATCGCGCCACAAAAGTGGGAGCCACCGATGCCGAACGCAACCTTTTAGCGGCCATTCGCGACCTTGGCTTCCACGATGCCTTTCGCCACTTTACCGAGGAGCCTGGGCACTACTCTTGGTGGGATTATCGGGCGGGTGCCTTTCGCCGCAATCATGGCTGGCGTATTGATCACCTCTACCTTACCCCCGCTGTCAAAGCCCGGGCCTGCAACTGTCACATTGATATTGCCCCGCGGCGCTTACCCAAGCCCAGTGATCATGCACCCGTGATCCTAGAGATTGAATAGAGGCTGTACAGTGGGTTGGCGCAGCCACTCGGTTAAACTCTGCACCCCTTGACCGTAGGTGAGATCAAAGGTCAACGGCGTAATACTAATCAGATTTTGGGCAATGGCTTCCACATCCGTGGGGGCTTGATTGGGGTCTTGGGGATATTCTTCAACCACTTCACCAGCGAGCCAGTAGTAGGTTTTGCCGCGAGGGTCAATGCGCTTCTGGAACAGGTCATGGTAGCGCCGAATCCCCTGTCGTGTAATGACAACGCCAGCAATTTCACTGGCAGGCAGCGCCGGTACATTCACATTGAGGAGCATCTTTGGGGGCAGGGGGGCGGTTTCCAGCGCCTTGAGGAGACGACTGGCAAAGTCAGCGGCTGGCTGAAAGTCATGAACTGTGAAACTGGTGAGGCTAATGGCAATACTGGGAATTCCCTCAATCACCCCCTCCATGGCAGCAGACACTGTGCCGGAGTAAAGAATATCCGTGCCGAGGTTGGAGCCTTGGTTAATCCCAGAAACGACAAAATCTGGGGGTTCCTCTAGGAGGGCACCAAGGGCGAGTTTGACACAGTCAGAGGGGGTACCGGAGCAGGCCCACGCCTTAATACTGGGGTGAAAGCGATCGCTGACGATTTCAGCGCGAATCGGATCAAAGACCGTGAGGCTATGCCCTGTAGCAGAGCGTTCGCGATCCGGACACACAACCACGACTTCATGGCCACCGATCGCCAGCGTATCTGCTAACGCCCGAATACCGGGGGCAAAGACCCCATCATCATTAGCAATGAGTAACCGCATTTCCTGCCCCCTGAATCGTGAAGTATTGGCAAAACATTACAGTTGATTGCAAATCGCAACACCCTCCCTGAGAAATGTTAACCTCTAAAAGGGTTAAGTGACGCACCCCACCCTGCCGAACAGTTTGAACGCACCATTCCTGACATGACCGCTTTTGGGGATTGACAGGATCTATGGAACGCCTACTGAACTATCAGTTGAAGGAGAACACTGTGTCTGTGCATCAAAGTCATCCGCTACTCCGCGAAGACCTCAGCGAATACGTTGCCCATTTGCAACTGCACATGGCACTCCAAGCGCGCAATTTGGTGCCTGCCCTGAAACACACCAGCGACAGCCGCGAGCAACTTCTCCATCAAACCCAAGCCACCTTTGAGAAGCACGTCTCCCGTCAAAGCTATATTGGCTAAAGCAATTTTTCTCTGTGCTCAAAAATTAAAACCGATGATATCTAAGCAGGAGTGATCTTGCTGCTTTTTGCGTTCGTTGGGGGAGTTGCTCCTCTCACCACTTTGAGGAACGATCGCAACAGAGTACACTAGGGACGATATTGCTATTTGTAACACTCTTGCCAGCGTTCTCAGGAGGTTTTATGGCGCGGACAGAGTCCACGATGCTTGCCCTTGGTACTGTTGCTCCCGATTTTCAGCTGCCCGATGTGGTGAGTGGGCAAACGATTTCCCTCAGTAGCTTTGCCGATAAGAAAGCCCTACTGGTGATGTTTATTTGTCGCCACTGCCCCTACGTAAAACACGTCCAAGAGGAACTGGCGAAGCTGGGGCGCGACTACAAAGACACAGACTTAGGGATTGTTGCCATTAGTGCCAATGACGCTGCCAACTATCCCGATGATGCCCCAGAGTCCCTGAAGGCGATGGCCACTGAACTAGGGTTTACATTTCCGCTTTGCTACGACGAGAGCCAAGAAACGGCCAAGGCTTACACGGCAGCCTGTACACCGGACTTTTTCCTGTTTGATGGCGATCGCAAGCTTGTGTATCGTGGACAGCTCGATGATAGCCGCCCCCAGAATGGCTTACCGGTGACTGGGAAAGACTTGCGTGCAGCCATTGATGCCGTGTTAGCTGGTCAAACCCCCAGCGAAGATCAAAAACCGAGTCTCGGCTGTAATATCAAGTGGAAAGCGGGGAATGAGCCCGCCTATTATGGCTAAGGGTCAAGGGCAAACAGGGGGGCACTTTTGTTGCCACTTCTGAGTCATTAACCTACTGTTATAGGAATGCCAATGGGTTTGGCTGTGTTGACGCGATTTGTTTTTTAGGTGTGAGCAGTGAATAACCAACTTTTTTCGCCAGTGCGAATGCAGCCAATGGGGGCTGCCCTGAAAACGGTAGCAGCGGCAATGGCAACCGTGGCGATCGCCCTCGGTTCTTTGCATCCCAGTCGTGGCCAAGAAGCCCCGCCGCCTGAAAACCAACCTGCGGAAACTCCAGCATCCCCAACGCCACCAGCGGCAGAGCCTGTGCCTGAAAGCCCTCCCGCAGCAACCCCAGCACCGCCCACCCCGCCACCTGTGAGCCAGCCCCCCGCTGATGAACCCCAAGTTCTCATTGCCGAAGTGGTGGTTGAAGGCGCCACACCCGAACTTGAGCAATTGGTGTATCAAGTCATTCGCACTCGCCCTGGCAGTACCACCACCCGCACGCAACTACAAGAGGATACCAACGCCATCTTTGCCACGGGCTTTTTTGCTGATGTCAATGCTGTCCCCAGCGATACTCCCCTCGGTGTGCGGATTACCTTTGTCGTGCGCCCCTATCCAGTACTGCGAGCCGTTCAAGTAGCGGGCAACCAAGTGCTCACCCCAGAAAAAGTCAACGAGATTTTTGCACCGCAAATTGGTCGCACGCTCAATCTAAGAGAGCTACAGTCTGGCATTGAGCAAATCAACCGGTTCTATAGGGACAATGGCTATATCTTGGGGCAGGTGGTTGGTACACCCCAAGTCGATCCCGATGGGGTTGTGACATTGCAGGTGGCTGAGGGCGTGGTTGAACAGGTCACCTATCGCTTCCTGAATAAAGAAGGAGAGCCGACAAAACAGCGTACCCGTGACTTTGTGATCAGCCGTGAAATGGACACCCAGCCCGGCGTGGTTCTCAACCAAAATACCGTGCAAGCAGATTTGCGACGCCTCTTTGAATTGGGACTCTTTGAGGATGTGCAAGTTGCCCTTGAACCCGGTCAAGATCCCCGCAAGGTTAACTTGATTTTGAATATCAAAGAGCGCAATACGGGCAGTATTTCTGCTGGGGCGGGCTATAGTTCCGCTGCGGGGCTATTTGGCACAGTGGCATTCCAACAAAACAACCTCTTTGGTCGCAACTGGAAATTTGGTGTTGAAGCCCAAGGGGGGACGGAAGGGGAGTTTCTCTTTGACATTAACTTTACCGATCCTTGGATTAAGGGGGATCCCTATCGCACCTCCTACACCGTGAGTGCCTTTAACCGCCTGACAGTGCCCACCACCTTCACCAATGGCCCAATTGATGTTCGCTTGCCCAATGGTGACTTTCCGCGGATTAACCGCTTGGGGAGTGCCGTTTTCTTTACGCGACCCTTTACGAAGGATCGGGATCAGATACGCACCGCTTGGACCGGTTCCTTGGGGCTGCAATATCAGCGGGTTACCTCCCTAGACAGTGGTTTTAGCCGCTTTAATACGGATGCTTCAGGCAACTGCTTAACCTTTCCAGACAATGGTGTTTGCCGTGGTTTTAATGACCTGTTTACGGTGCAGGCGGCAATTCTGCGAGACCTGCGCAATGATCCGCTGCGGCCAACGAGTGGTCAGGTGATTCGCTTAGGGGTGGATCAGTCAATCCCTGTGGGGGCAGGCAACATCTTAATGAACCGGGTGCGCGGCAGTTATAGCTTTTATATCCCCGTGAAGTTTCTGCGCATTGAGGGGCCACAAACCCTTGCCTTCAATATCCAAGCGGGCAACATTTTTGGCGATTTGCCTCCCTATGAATCCTTTACAATTGGCGGCGCTAATTCGGTGCGCGGTTGGGAAGAGGGGGCAATCGGCTCCGGGCGCGCCTTTGTGCAAGGAACAATAGAGTATCGGTTCCCCATTTTTAATATTGTTGGTGGCGCCCTCTTTGTGGATGGGGCCAGTTTGCTCGGTACCCAACGCAGCGTACCCGGTCAGCCGGGGATTGTGCGCGGTAAACCCGGAGAGGGGCTAGGCTATGGCGGCGGCCTGCGGGTGAATACCCCCCTAGGCAATATCCGCATTGACTTTGGCTGGAATAATGAAGGGGGCAGTGCCTTCAGCTTTGGCATTGGCGAGCGCTTCTAGGAGAAATACCCATGGTAACGACCTCTGTACCAACGGCACCGACTGCAACTGCACAGCAAACTCTTGGAAAGGCTGCCCAATGGTCAGGGGTAGGTTTGCATTCTGGTCAATCAGTTGAAGTGACCTTGAAACCCTCACCCGCCAACACGGGGCGACAGTTTGTGCGCCTTGATCTGGAGAGACAGCCCGTGATTCCTGCTCAGATTGATGCGGTTCAATCCACTCAGTTGGCAACGGAGTTGGTCGCCAATGGCGCCAGTGTGCGCACGGTTGAACATCTCTTGGCAGCGCTGGCGATCGCTGGTATTGATAATGTCACGATTGAGATCACAGGCTCTGAGGTGCCGGTGCTCGATGGCTCGGCGCAACCTTGGTTAGAAGGCATTCAAAGGGTCGGTGTTGTCCCTCAGGAGATTCCTCGGCCAGCAGTCATCTTGAAGGAACCTGTCACCATTTACGAAGGAGCAGCCTTTGTCAGTGCCATTCCTGCTCCTGAGCTACGCCTCACCTATGGCATTGACTTCCCCTATGCGGCGATTGGTCGCCAGTGGTGTAGCTTTACCCCTTCAGAACTAGCGGTGGCCGTTGCCCCTGCCCGTACCTTTGGTTTTGCCGAACAAGTGGAGTATCTGCGCAGCCAAGGCCTGATTCAGGGGGGCAGTTTAGAGAATGCTCTGGTGTGCAGTGCCAGTGGTTGGGTCAACCCGCCGTTACGCTTTGCCGATGAACCCGTTCGCCACAAATTACTCGATCTTTGGGGAGATTTAGCCCTCCTAGGGACACCCCCCATCGCGCATTATGTCGCCTATCGGGCGAGTCATCATCTGCATACCCAATTGGCACGGGCGATCGCCCAACAGATGGTTTAGTCGGCAACCATTCTCCCCTATGATTTGTGTATATCTTTGATGTGAAGCTGACCCCTATCCCTATGCCAACGTTGACTGACTCCCCACCCACCACTGTGCTGACGGTAACGGATCTCCAGCAATTGCTCCCCCATCGCTATCCCTTTCTGCTGGTGGATCGCATCATTGACTATGTTCCAGAAAAGTATGCCGTGGGGCTGAAAAACGTCACGATCAACGAACCCTTTTTCCAAGGGCACTTTCCCGGTCGCCCAATTATGCCGGGGGTGCTCATTGTGGAAGCCCTTGCCCAAGTGGGAGGGGTTGTCCTGATGCAGATGAATTGGGCAAAGGATAAGCTCTCTGTGTTTGCGGGCATTGATAAGGTGCGCTTTCGCCGTCCCGTCCTCCCCGGCGATCAGTTAATCCTGCGGGCCGAGCTTCTTGTTGTCAAGCAGCAGCGCATCGGCAAAATGCAAGGACGGGCTGAGGTGAATGGTCAATTGGTCTGTGAGGGCGAGATGATGTTCTCGCTGGTGGACTAGTCACAATCAATGATGCAAACACTGATCCATCCTACTGCTGTCATTCATCCCAGTGCCGAGCTACATCCCACAGTTCGGGTCGGCCCCTATGCCGTGATTGGCGAACAGGTGCGCGTTGGTGCCCATACCGAAATTGGTGCCCACGTGATTATTGAAGGGCCAACGGAGGTGGGGGTAGGTAATCGTATCTTTCCGGGAGCGATCATCGGCACGGCTTCTCAGGATCAAAAATATACGGGTGCCAATAGTGCCCTACGTATTGGGGATTACAACACCATTCGCGAGTTCGTGACGATCAACCGTGCCAACGGCGAAGGGGATGCCACAATTATTGGTAACCACAATCTGTTGCTGGCCTATGTCCATGTGGCCCATGATTGTGTGATTGAGGATCAGGTGGTGATTACAAATGCGGCCTCGATCGCGGGCCATGTTTGCATTGAATCAAAGGCTCGCATTGGCGGTATGGTGGGCATTCATCAGTTTGTCCATATTGGCCGCTTGGCAATGGTGGGAGCCATGGCACGGGTAGATCGGGATGTGCCCCCCTATATGCTGGTGGAAGGTCATCCCGCACGGGTTCGTGCCCTCAATCAAGTGGGGCTGCAAAGAGCGGGGGTGACGGAGGCAGAAATGCGCAACCTCAAGGAAGCCTTTCGGATTCTCTATCGGCGGGACTTGCCCCTTGCCCAAGCGATCGCCCAATTAGCAACCCTACCCCCTTCTGAGTATTTAGAGCATCTACAGCGCTTTTTAACCTATGCCCGCGAAGAGGGACGGCGCGGCTTAACCCCCAGTGGCCGGGCGACAACGGATTAAGTCTCTAGTTGCCACTGACTCAACGCCATGCCTGCTGTGGTGCTTGTCCATCCCCAAATTCCCCCGAATACAGGCAATATTGCCCGCACCTGTGCTGCCACCCACACACCGCTGCATCTGATTGAACCCTTGGGCTTTGAACTCAGCGATCGCTACCTCAAGCGAGCTGGTCTTGATTACTGGCCCTATGTCACCTTGCACTGCCACCCCGACTGGCCGACGTTCCTCAAAACTACCCATAGCGGGGGTCGTCTGATTGCCTTTGAGCCTTCAGCCCAACAGATTTACTGGGACTTTAGCTTTGCTGAGAGTGATTGGCTGATCTTTGGCAGCGAACCCGATGGCATCCCCGCCGAAGTCTTAGCGACCTGTGACGCCTTTTTGAAAATTCCCATGTGGCAGCCGGCGGTGCGCAGTTTGAATCTCTCGGCTTCGGTGGCGATCGCCCTCATGGAAGTTTACCGCCAACTCTATTCCTCAACTGCTTGATGACCGAATCACTCCCCCTTGATGATTCCCATATTTTAGACAACGGCTGTATCTGGTACTTTGCCTACGGCAGCAACCTCTGTACCGCCCAAAAAAAACGTCGCATCGGTACCGTCCCCACTGCTGAAGTTGCTGAACTGCGGGGCTATCGCCTTGTGTTCAATAAACGCAGTAATGATGGCACTGGCAAAGCAAATGTTGTCCCTGATCCTCACCGTTCTGTTTGGGGTGTGATTTATCGCTGCACAGAAGCAGACATTGAACGCTTAGATTTTTACGAAGGTGTTAAGTGGGGACATTACCGCCATGAATTTGTTAGAGTCATAACGTCCACGGGTCAGGCGATAACAGCTCTGACTTATGTGGCAGGGGAGGATTTTATTGATGAAACCCTGTGGCCTTCAGCCGACTATTTAGAGACAATTCTCCAAGGGGCAAAGGAGCATGGGTTTCCTGTTGAGTATGTTGCTGAGCTGTGGCAGTGGAAAAACCGAATATGAATACCTCATCATCTTCCAGTGCAGTTGCCACCAAACCCCCACAAACTGAGAAACGGCGCCGCATTTTTCGGATAGTGCGGATTGGCTTGGGGGTGACGCTCATTGGCTTAGCGGTCTATCTCCTCTGGTGGCGACAGCGCAATGTGGTCAGTCGTGTCGGCTACCTCAATGGCACAGTGATTACCCTCTATGCCACGATCCCCGGCACCCTAACCCTAAAAGACTTGCGCCCTGGCGAACGCCTGAATGCCGGTACGGAAATTGGTACCATCCGCAACGATCGCAATCCCCAACTGGAAACCGATCGCCAAAATCTAGAAACTCGACTCAATGTCGCCCTTTCCCAGCAGCAGGGACTGCAACAGAAACGCAACAGCCGTATGGCTCTGATTTCTCAACTCGATCGCTATCAGCAGAGTCAGCAAACCCTTGAAGTTCGCTTTGCCCAAGAGGCAGTGCAGCGTACCCTAGGGGAACTGCGCCAAGCCCAAGAAGCTCTGGCCATTGCCCGCATTGAAGCCGATCGCTATACCAGCTTAGTGGAAACAGGGGCTGTGGCGCGCCAACTCGCCGATGAAGCCGTTTCCCGTGCCAAGCAAGCAGCGAAATTTGTTGAGAGTAAACAGGCCGAACTGCGCCGCCAACAAACAGCCCTACAAGCGGCTCGCCAAGGACTGCAACTCGATGCATCACGCACCTTTAGTTTTCCCCAGATCCGTTTGATTGATTTGCAAGTTGAACTGGTCGATATTGAGGTTGAACGCTTGGCAGTGGCCACAACGATTGCCGAGCTACGCCGTGAAATTGCCAATATCAAACAGCAACTCTCCCTGCAACGCCTTGCCCCCGTGACAGTACCGACGACCGCAGTGGTTTGGTCAGTGATCCACAAAACAGGGGATTTGGGTATTCCCCTGACCGCAGGGGATCCGATCGTTAAAATTCTCGACTGTAGCGATGTTTGGGCAACGGGCTTGGTGGCGGAGCGGGATAATCCTCGCCTGCAGGTGGGTCAGGAAGCAACAGTGCGCTTATTGGATGGGAGCGATCGCCGGCTAACGGGGATTGTCCGTGCCATTCGCGGCGGGCCAGGTAAAGTCGAAGTGGGTGAAAATGTGGCTGTGCCCCCCCCCGATCTAGTGCGCAATGAACTGGCGGTTGATGTTCAACTCTACAACCTACCAGAGGACTTAACCGCTGAGCGTTTCTGTGGTGTGGGCCAAAGTGTCGAAGTGGTGTTTAGAAGCTAAATCATGCGCCTCAAGTCGTTGCAAGCCGATGGCTGGCTCTTGCTCTTAGGCATTCTCGCCCTCCTAGGGGTACTGCTGTGGCAAGTGAACTGGCGAGATTTACTACCGAATCTTGTCGGTTTTTGGCATGGGGGACAAGCCATCATGCGCCCCCAAGGAACCACACTTGAGGCTTTACTGCTGCCGGCGTTTGTCTGGTTGGCAATCACGTTTCTCCTAAAGGAACTCTCCCCTAAACCGACCTTCTGGTCACGGCTGATTGTCAGTGTGGGTCTTGCCCTATTGGGGATTCGCTATGAACTCTGGCGCCTGTTGAATAGCCTCAACTTGGATGATCCCCTCAATGGCACGATCTCCGTCGTTCTCTTTTTGGCAGAATTGCTGACAGTTCTCAATAGTGTAGCCTTTTTCTTTCACTGTATTTTCTCCATTGACCGCACACCCGCAGCCGATCGCCTCAGTCAAGCAGTGATTCGCGGTGAGTATTTGCCTTGGGTGGATGTGATCTTACCGACCTACAACGAAGGGGTGGATATTTTGCGGCGTTCAGTCATTGCCTGCCAAGCCATGGACTACCCCCACAAGCGCATCTACTTGCTGGACGATACCCGACGGCCGGCGGTACGTGCCCTAGCTGCAGAACTGGGCTGTGAATATCGCGATCGCCCCGACAACCGCCATGCCAAAGCTGGCAACATTAACCATGCACTGCCCACACTCACGGGGGAGTTGATTGCCGTCTTTGATGCCGACTTTGTGCCGAGTCGCAACTTTCTCACCCGCACGGTGGGTTTTTTCCAGGATGCGAAAACGGCAATGGTACAGACCCCCCAACACTTTTTCAATGAGGATCCAGTGACTGTGAATCTAGGGCTAGAGGGGATTCTCAACAACGAGCAGACGCTGTTTTTCCGCTTTATTCAGCCCAGCCGCGATTACTGGGACTCTGTGGTGTGCTGTGGCACCTGTTTTGTGATTCGCCGCCGTGCCCTCGATGAAATTGGTGGCATTCCCACAGACAGTATCACCGAAGACTACATGACAACCATTAAGCTGCAAAGCCTTGGCTATCGCGTCAAATACCTCAATGAAGCCTTGGCGGCGGGTATGTCGCCGGAGACGATTAGTGCCTACATTAACCAACGCTTGCGCTGGGGGCAGGGCACACTGCAAATGCTCTTTTTGGGGGGCAACTTTTTCACTGCCCCTAATCTGCGGTTAACGCAGCGCCTCTCCCATTCCTTGAGTATCATCTACTGGTTTCTTTCCATTCCGCGGGTGATCTTTCTTTTGGCACCGTTGGCCTTTTTGCTCTTTGGTATTGCTCCCTTGCGAGCAACGGTGAACGAGATTCTTTACTTTTACTTTCCCTACTATCTGGGGAATATCATGGCGTTTTCTTGGCTGACTGAGGGTCGCCGCTCCGCTTTTTGGTCGGATGTCTATGAAACAATTATTGCCTTTCCCATGGCCATCACGGTGATTCGCACCCTCATCAATCCGCGGGGCAAAACGTTTAAGGTAACGCCCAAGGGGATTGTGGATCCCCACCGCATCAATGTTAATTGGCCACTCATTCGCCCCCTGCTGGTGATTGCCCTTTTGACGATTGGGGGCTTGATTTGGCGCAGCTCTTCCCTTCAAGAGACGAATGTCAATCCCGATAGTTTGGCGGTGAACATGGTCTGGTCAATCTATAATTTGTCACTTTTGTTGGTGTGTATGCTGGTGGCCATTGATGTACCGCAGCGCCGTTTTACCCGCTTCCTGCGGACTGAACCCTGCGAACTCATTGTTGGGGGCGATCGCTATGTCGGGCAAACTGTGGATATTTCTGAAGAGGGCGCCCGCTTACAAATCCGCCACTGTGACACTTGTCAGGAAAACCATGCTTCACCGCAGGGATTACGAACCTACAGTGCCCAATTTCGCCTCTTGCCTCCTAGCGAACTCGCAGATCTATGGCTCTCGGCAGAGCTGCGCTGGCACGATCAGGAGCGCCTGATTCAACTTCAGCAGGGGGCGAGCAGCAACCCTGTCGAAATGCGCATTCGCTTTCTGGATCTATCCTTGGCAGAGCACCGTCGTCTCATCCCCTACCTCTACTGCCAACCGGGACAATGGGATGAAATTCGTGTGCCTGAAATTAAGACCGCTTGGGCAATGATTCAAAGCGTCTTTCGCCTGCATCCCCTTGCGGAAAGTCGCTAGCCCATTGTTGAATTTTTGCTTTAATTTTTCGGTATAGGCTTACTTTTGCTAAAGCATTGGATACACTAGAGGTAAGTTCCCTAAATGGATTAGCACCATGGTGAAAAATTACATCTGTCCCATTCTTGCCAAGCCAAACTGGCCATATTTGTTAGCCTACGAATTCGCTGCAATTATTCTAGGCAGTCGGAAATTTTGCTGATAATTAGTCTTGCATGTAGAAGCATTGTTATTCATCAAATCAATTAACACGACTGCTACATCCAAGATTCATTGATCAAAGCATTGAAAATAGTTGAAATCTAAAGAGTTGCTCACCCGATCGTAATTTTGAGGTCGTGGCGTTGTTCAACTCTGAGTGAGTACAGGATGTAGAGCTTCATCCCAACTGACTGTGTTCCCATGAAGCTACTTGAAACTAACAACCTATCCCCTAGGGTTTCTCAGCCATCGAGGCCGCCTACACCACAGGCACCTGCGCGATCGCGACGTATTAGCCCTGATCTGTGGCTTTTACTGTTGGGCAGTGGCGCATTTCTGGCCGTCCTGCTGAGTCAACTGGATTGGCAAAACTTTCTACCCAACTTAGTCGGTCTTTGGCACGAGGGGAAAGCGCTGCTGCGGGCTGACGGCACGACGCTTCAAGCACTCCTATTGCCCACACTAGTCTGGATTGCCATTACGTTCTTCCTGAAGGAGATTTCCCCCAAGCCCAATTTTTGGTCGCGTTTAATTGTGGGTTTGGGGCTGACCCTGTTGGCACTGCGGTATATCCTCTGGCGTTTTTTTAACAGCCTCAACTTGGATGATCCCCTCAATGGCACGATTTCGATTCTTTTATTTATTGCTGAACTACTGACCCTAACAAATACCATTTGCTTTTTTGCCCTGTGTATCTTTTCCAAAGACCGCAGCCCTGAGGCCGATCGCCTAAGCCAAGCCGTGATTCGGGGGGAGTATTTGCCTTGGGTGGATGTGATTCTGCCCACCTACAACGAAGGGGTGGACATTTTGCGGCGTTCAGTCATTGCCTGCCAAGCCATGGACTATCCCCACAAGCGCATCTACTTGCTGGACGATACCCGACGGCCGGCGGTGCGTGCCCTAGCAGCAGAACTGGGCTGTGAATATCGCGATCGCCCCGACAACCGCCATGCCAAAGCTGGCAACATTAACCATGCACTGCCCACGCTCACGGGGGAGTTGATTGCCGTCTTTGATGCCGACTTTGTGCCGAGTCGCAACTTTCTCACCCGCACGGTGGGTTTTTTCCAAGATGCGAAAACGGCAATGGTACAGACCCCCCAACACTTTTTCAATGAGGATCCAGTGACTGTGAATCTAGGGCTAGAGGGGATTCTCAACAACGAGCAGACGCTGTTTTTCCGCTTCATTCAGCCCAGCCGCGATTTCTTTAACGCCGTTGTGTGTTGTGGCACCTGTTTTGTGATTCGCCGCCGTGCCCTCGATGAAATTGGCGGTATCCCCACCGACAGTATCACCGAAGATTACCTCACCTCGCTCTATTTGCAGGGGCGTGGTTATCAGATCAAGTATCTGAATGAAGCCCTCTCAGCAGGAATGTCACCAGAAACCATCAGCGCCTATATTAACCAGCGATTGCGGTGGGGACAAGGTACCCTGCAAATACTGTTTCTCAAGGACAACTTTTTTACCATTCCTAACCTCAACTTCCTGCAGCGTTTTTACCATAGCCTTGGCGTGCTCTATTGGCTGCTGTCGATTCCCCGCCTGATTTTTCTCTTGTCACCTTTGGCCTTTTTGCTCTTTGGGCTGGCGCCGCTGCGCGCCACAATTAACGAGGTAGTGTACTTTTACTGTCCCTACTATTTGGGCAATATCATGGCCTTTTCTTGGCTCACCGAAGGCCGCCGCTCTGCCTTTTGGTCCGATGTTTATGAAACCATCATTGTCTTTCCCATGGCTATCACAGTGATCCGCACCCTGATCAGTCCTAGGGGCAAAACCTTCAAAGTCACGCCTAAGGGGATTGTGGATCCCCATCGCATCAATGTTAATTGGCCAGTCATTCGTCCCTTGTTAATCATTGCCGCTCTAATGATGTTTGGTCTCATTCGGCGGAGTTCGCCTTTGCAAGAGACGCTGGTCAATCCCGATAGTTTGGCCATTAACATGGTCTGGTCTAGCTACAACTTTCTCTTGATTTTGGTCTGTGCTCTGGTGGCCATTGATGTGCCGCAGCGACGACATCCGCGGTTCCTGCGTTCTGAACCCTGTGAACTCATCGTTGGGGACAACTGCTATGGCGGACAAACGGTTGACCTGTCTGAGGAGGGGGCACGAATACGTCTCAATAGGTTGCCGGCGGAGTTGTTAGATGACCCCCGAGGGGAACTGCACTTTCTAGCGCCGAGCCCTTTGGTCTACTTGCGCTTACCGATCCAACTGCGGTGGTCAAGAATGGTGGCGTTAGGAAAAAACGCCACGGCTCTAGAGATTGGTGTGCAGTTTCTTCCCTTTTCTTTGCCAAAGCAACGTCGCTTTATTCGTTATCTTTACTGTCAACCCGGCCAATGGGATGAAGTTCGTGTGCCTGAGATTAAAACCGCTTGGGCAATGATTCAAAGTGTCCTTCGCCTGCATCCCCTCGCCGAGAGCCGCTAACCATTGAGAAGGGTGAGGAGATTTTGAATCGCCATACTGGTAGCGCGAATAGCTGCATGGATATTGGCGTTTTTTGGCTCCACTTGTAGCAGATAGGCCAAGCTGGATTGGAGATACGTCAGCGCCATCTGAATGTTGGGATCAATGTGCTGGTAGGTTTGGGGCGGGTAGGGCTGACCATAACTGGGATGGGCATAGCCAACGGAGTGCTCGTAGTTGGCCGCTGGATACCCTTGGGAATAGTCATAGTTGGGGTGGGGATAGCCCACAGAATGCTCGTAGTTGGCCGCTGGATACCCTTGGGAATAGTCGTAGTTGGGGTGGGGATAACCCACGGAATGCTCGTAGCTGGCCGCTGGATACCCTTGGAAGTAGTCATAGTTGGGGTGAGAATAGCCGACGGCGTGCTCGTAGTTGGCCGCTGGATGGTCTTGGGTGGCTTCAACCGGTTGTGCAGGCTCAGAGGGGGTTGAAACTGTTGCTGCAACTGCAGGTACTGGTGGCGCTGACGGCAAAATGACGGCGTGATCTTCTTCCTTCTCCGGTTCGCCAGCAGGGGAGGCAATTGGCGTTGATGGGGTGCCACTGGCCTTGGCAGCCATAATTTCCGTAGCCTCAAGGATTTGGGTGGGGGCGCTGTCAATGTCTCCCATGCGTTCTCCCCGTTTGTAGGCACTGATCTGACTGGGACTCTCGGCGGTGTCTTTTTCCTCTTTTTTTAGCCATACCAGAAAGTCAGAGGCACTGTAGGTGGCTTCCCCGCCCAAGGTACGAATGGCAACAAAGCCATTGGCCGCATTGACGCTTTGAATGGGATACCAAGTGCCCCGATAGAGAATCATCGCATCCATCCCAAGGGAGTTACCCCCTGTCAGAGCGCCGCGTCGCTTACCCCGTGCCCAGCGGTCTTTCCACAGCACTCCCGCTTCGGTGTATTGGATCACATAGCCTTCGGGAACGGTGCGATGTTCGTAACGTAAAAATCCGGGGGTTTGAGCCACGCCGACTTGGAAGATCTTATAATCTACCATTACCTCTTGAATCAGAGGCCGATAGGGGGAAGTGTCCCGTACTTCAATGGCAAGGGTGGGGGCATCTGTTTTCACCCGAGCAACAATGCCATCTTTGTAGGAAATCAACTGAACTTCATCAAAGGTGGTTTCTACGCGCAGGTGCCGATTCGAGAGCATTCGCGAATTTTTCTGAATCAAGTCTTTAATAAATTGGTCTATTAATTCGCGATCGCCCATAGTTTTTGCTTTGAATCACGGCAAGAAGACTGCCACTGGGCCTAAGGGACGTGCCCCCTTCCTTTCATTATATTCCCTATGAACTTCTTTCTATGAAGGGCATTGCTGAATGCAACTTTGCGACGCTAGACCCGTTCTTGCATAGTGGCCACAGGTTGGTTGAGGAACACTATTGGCGTCAGTGTAGGACAAAAAGCTTGCTGCCAACAACCGTGAATCTACGGATGAAAGGTTTGCAAATACTCCCGCAGCCGCTGCAATGCCTGACCCCGATGACTGACCTGTTGCTTTTCAGTGGGACTCATCTCGGCAAAGGTACGCTGCTGACTGGGCACCCAAAAGATAGGATCGTAGCCAAACCCCCCCCGACCGCGGGGCGCCGTTAAAATCTCGCCTGCACACCGTCCTTCGGTCGTAACGGCAATCGTGCCATCGGGACGCGCGAGGGCAATAACGCAAATAAATTCAGCGGCGCGATCGCTGACACCGGCCATTTCCCGTAATAGACGCTCAATACGCTCAGCATCCGTCGCACCGTAGCGAGCCGAGTAGATCCCCGGTGCCCCCTCAAGGGCATGAACGGCTAGCCCCGAGTCGTCGGCGATCGCCCACGTTCCCAGCTCCTGAGCAGCAGTGGTGGCCTTCAAACAGGCGTTGCCCACAAAGGAATCCGCAGTTTCAGCAATCTCAAGCGTGGCTGGCAGGGGCAGCAACTCCCCAATCCATGGCTGTAACCAGCCTTGAAACTCTCTGACTTTACCGGCATTGTGACTGGCTAAGACCGCTTGGGCGAGAATGGGCATTGCCTAAGGACGACGCTGCAACTGAATATGATCTTGCCGCAAACTGACATCAAAGTGCTGGAGAAAATCCTGCCCCAATAGGCCAATGGTCATTTCAGGCCCAGCGACAGCAACGGGCACTTGCTTCCGATGAAAACCGCCGACGCTGATGGATTGGACATAGACCACTGGCAGCACCACTTGACCATTCGCGGTATGAAACAGGCGATTATCCACCACTTGAGCGGGGGTAATGCCTAAAGCGCGTGCCATCGATCGCGTAATCACTGTCATACTGGCGCCTGAATCCACTAGCATCTCAAACCGTAACCGTTGATTAAACATCACTGGGATAACGGGAATTCCTCCCTGCCGCCGCAGAATCGGTACGATGCCACTGGGCTGGGTGATCACTGTTGCCATGGGCGGAGCAGGGGTTCGGGGAAGTTGTTGCAGCCGCACCAATTCTTGACGATAGCTAGTAAGGGCTGGCGCCTGTTGGGGATGGGCACGAATGACCTGATCGAGAATTTGCACCGCTGTTGCCCAGTCTTGGCTGGCGATCGCCCGATAAAAACTTTCTGGCAGTGCCACCGCAGGCACCCCCTTGGCCGGGGCAATCAGGAGCATCATCCCCGCCAGCGTTGCCAGTGCCCAATATCCGTGTTGTTGGGTCATAATTTTCTTCGTACCCTAGGATCAATAGTAGCGAGATAAGCGTTGGCTATTCTAGACTGCCAATGAGCACGCAACCTTCGCCACAACTGAGTCCTGAAGACTATCTGCAACGGGAAACCCAAAGTGGGGTCAAGCACGAATACATCAACGGTCAGATCTACGCAATGGCAGGGGCAAGCGATGCCCATGTCACCTTAGCCTTAAATTTGGCAACTCTGCTACGACCAACGGTGCGCCAACGGGGCTGTCGTCTCTACATTTCAGATATGAAAGTGCGTCTGGAGCAGCGAAATTGCTTTTACTATCCGGATCTTTTTGTTACCTGCGATCCACGGGATCGGCAAACCTCTCTCTATAAATCTTTTCCTTGCTTGGTGATTGAGGTGCTCTCTCCTTCAACAGAGGCCTTTGATCGCGGCGATAAGTTCCTTGACTATCAAAGCCTTGAGACGCTAGAGGAATACGTGCTGGTCAATACTCGTCAGCAGCGGCTAGAGACCTTTCGTCGCAGTACCTCGGGCTTATGGGTTTGGCAGGCCTATTCCCCGCCACAAAATTCGGTTGAACTCAAGAGCATCGCTTGGCAAGGCCACTTGTCTGATATCTATCAAGACGTGACCCTTGAGGAGGAGTTGAGGAGTTGAATTAAAAGTTGGTGTGAATCGCCTCCATCGGGCACGCGGTCACACATTGCTCACAGACAATGCAACGGGAGCGGGTAAATTGGAGTTGAAACGTCTCTGGATGGAGCGTCAGCGCCTGAGTGGGGCATACCCCCGTACAGAGGCCACAGTGGACACAGGCCTGCTCATCAATCACAATTTCACGGCTGGCAAGGGAAACCTCAATATTCTGTTGCCGCAACCATTCTAGGGCGGCCTCCATTTGATCAATGTCCCCAGCCAACTCTAGAACCAGTTTGCCCACTTGGTTAGGTGCCACTTGGGCGCGAATGATATTGGCAGCAATGTTAAAGTCCTTGGCTAGGCGATAGGTGACGGGCATTTGAATCGTCCGTCGAGGGAATGTCAATGTGACTCGCTTTTTCACTGGTTGAAGCTTTGCATCGCAGTACAGCCCTTTCCACAAGTATCGCACACTCGCAACGCTGTGAAAGTTAGTGCACAGCCCTTTTCATAGGAATTGAAAATGAAAAACCACTAAATTTTGTTTACTAGTCTATAAACCTAAAAGCCATCTCCAAGGTGAAATTGTTACCCTGCTAGATAGGGATGAGATAGAGAATTTTTGTCAAAATTTAATAAATTATTAAAAATGAACATCGCAAAGAAAAACGAATCTCAAATCAAGCTAGAAGGTTCATCCGTTGCTGATGAAATGGCTCTTTTATGGATGCTTGCTGGCTTGATAATCATTTTCTTAAAATTATACTTTTCTTCCATCCTTTCAGTACAGTTGAGTTGTCAGCGCACTGAAACGAAAGATATGACCGCCACTGCCCAGTGCTGAGTTAAAGAATATTGGTTTTGGGGATTGTATAAACGAAATGAAATGTTAGTTGAATACGTCTCAGGGAGTAACATTGAAATCAAAGAGGAAATAGTTCGACGTGGTCACCGACGGAAATATTGCGCTTCTTGGAGCCTAGAGGATCATGGGAGTTCCCATTTTGGTGGATGGGGTGGGGGAAATTGTGGTGCGATGAAAGCGGCACAAGACTGATTATCAAGATTCCTGTAGTCTAATCGAGAAACCTAGACGTATACCTATAGAAACCGTGATTAGTTACCGAGTGCAATTATATCTATTTTGACTTTTCCTTTGACGGTTAACTTCTTAGCAGTCTCTTATCAGCGATTCTACTATCCTCGTATGTCAGAGTCGTTGAAATATAAGGAAACATTAATCATTGATCGATCTACAAGAAAGATTATATGGGAGAATCCGAAAACCAAATTTCGCAGAGAATATGACTTTCCCGATATAGAGGCAATGATTGTCCAAAAATATGTCGAAGTGATACAAGGCAGGCATGGCCGTTCTTGGGAACAGAATCATTTCAAGATTTACTTCACTCTTAATGTGCCGGGGCCTCCTCGCAGAGTGCCTCTTTATCAAGGGTGTAACGATGCCATAGCCGAATCCCTTATTACACAAATTCCTAAGTTTCTACCGGTCAAAATTGAGCACCAACAGTTGTCTCATCGACCAGAGGAAGACTAGGATTGGGAATCGGTGCTGACAATTTCACCGAGGCGTTCAATCTGCAAGGGAGTGTTGGGAAAGTCGGCTTGGGTTAAACGGCGAATCAGTTGCACACTGGCAAAGTTTTGATCAATGTGGGGAATCCCCTTGGCATCGAGGCGTACAGGAATGACTTTACCTTGAAGGAAGCGGCCAGAACCGTCGAGTTCAACATCTAGGATTAAGGACTTGCCAAGGGTGCCGTGACTGCTCAGGGTCTGATAGCCGACAAAGTTCCCTAGGGAATAGGCAATGAGGCGGCCTTTATACAATTCAAGGGCACGGGGGACATGGGGGCCATGACCTAAGATTAAATCGGCACCGTTATCAATCATGGTGCGGGCAAACTGAACCACATTGCCGCGGTCTTCGCCATAAAAGTACTCGGTGCGATCGCGGGTGTGAATTTGATCGCTGCCTTCGGCGCCACCATGGAAACTAACAACCACAATATCACCGTTTTGCTTGGCCTTCTGTACAAGAGCGGCACCGGCCTTGAGGTCTTGAATGCGATTTTGGCCGTAGTAGGTGGCAAAGCCAATAAATGCGGTTTTCAGGCCATTGACTTCGAGGTAGGTAATTTGATTGAGATCACCAATGGCGGTCATGCCAGCGGCGTTGATGTGGCGAATCGTATCGCGAAATCCCTGCTCATTAAAGTCGTAGCTGTGGTTGTTGGCAATGTTGAGGACATTGAAACCAGCTTGGCGCAACACCTGTGCATAACTGGGGGGTGAGCGAAAGGCAAAACTGCGACCACTACTGGTGTTTTTGAAGGGATGGGGATGATCGGTGAGGGTACTTTCATAATTGCCAAAGAGGAGATCTGCCCCCTGAAGATAGGGTTTCACTTGGGCAAAGAGCTTTTGTGGATCCGCAGGCAAGCGGTTACTCGGAAAATTGGTGCCAAGGACAATATCGCCAACGGCCTTAATCCGCAGCCGGCGATCGCTCGGGGCGGGTGGGGGGGGCACAAGGGGAACGTCGGGTTCAGGGGTTGTAATGGCTGGACTGGGTTCCGCACTCGGCGGGGCATCGACACTGAGTTGATTTTGCAGGGTAAGGGCAACGGCACTCGTGCCCGCGATCGCCAGTAAACTGAGGGCAAAAGCACTGACCGCTTGATGGGATGGCGTGGTGGCAGGTGTTGTTGGATTTGAGCTTGCCTGGACAGACGGCGCCGCTGGTAAGGTCTCCTGTAAGTCAACGGTCTGTGTCCATTCTGGCCATTCTTCGCCAAGGAGCCGAGCATGGAGCCGTACACGTAGAACGCCTTGGGGCGCCAATTGCTTGAGGCCTCGGCAAACAAACTGAACGCAGACTTGGGGAGGGAGCGATCGCGCCGCTTCAAACATAATTTGTAAACAGTCACCCCGTCGCCGAACGAGGGCACGCACTCCCTTGGCCTGAAGCGTGCGGTTCATCAAATGGGCAATGGCCTCTGCTTGACCCTGCCGTGCCTGCTGCCAAATCAAATCAAGGGAAGCGGTCATGATCAAAGAACCCTCAGGCGATCGCGAGCGAACCTGTGGTTATTCTATGGGAAGTCACCAATCTTGAAAGTTAGTGTCAGGCCAATTTGACAAACGTCACGCAGAAGTTTCTTGGGTATGCAGGGCGCGCAACAGATCATGACGGCTAATAATGCCGATCAATTCTCCTTGGGCATTCAAGACCGGCAGGCGACTAATGTGGTGATTCACCATGAGGCGAGCCGCTTCGGCAATGGGGGCATCCACCCCAATGGTGTGGGGGTTAGGGGTCATCACATCCTGCACCTGTTGGCCAAGGGTTTTCTTGAGGTGTTGATGAAAGGATTCTGGAGACTCAAAGTAAATGATGCTGCCGAGGAACGTAATGTACAACGGTGGCTCGAGAGGCGCTTCGCGCACGATCAGGTCAGCTTCAGACACCAAGCCCACCAATTTGCCTTTATCATCCACCACGGGGAGGCCGCGCACCTGTTTTTCTTCCATCAGGCGAACTGCCTCAGAAATCGGGGCATCGGCACGAATGGTAAAGGGGTTGGGGGTCATGTAGTCACGGACAAGAGCGGTCATAGTTAACCTAGGGAATGAGAGGACAGATGGAGGGGATGGTAGTCGCCGTGCATTGCCAGATCGGGACGGAGGCTCTGGGCATGGCGCAGGTAGGCATGGTAAATCGGTTGATCGGGGTTGGGGGTGTTGAAGTAAATCAAGCAGCGGATACAGCGGGGTAAGCCTCCCTCCACATGCATTTGTTGAACATCGAGGAGAGGAATGTTGCGCCAATGGGGACATTCCCGGGCGATCGCTGCCGGAAAGATTTGATCGAGGTCACGGGTCACAGAGAAGGTCACACTAATCACTTCCGAGAAATCGAGGGCATTGCGCCGCTCAATCTCGCCGAGGAGTTCCAAAACCGCCTCACGGATTGCTGGAATTGAATTTTCAGTGGCGGTAGTTGCTCCACGAATTGCTCGGACGCGCCAGCCCACAGTGTGCTCCTCCATCAAGATATCCGCAAGGGTACTGTATCCAGCTTAGGGGCGATAGAGCCATAGGGGAAGTCCATTGGTGGCCATTTCAAATTCCAACCAGTCGAGACCCGCTTGCCACGGAAAGGGGAATCGTTCCTGCTGACGCGGAAACAGCCGAGCCAAGGGCGACTTGGGTTCTTCAATGGTTTGCACCTTGGTTTTGTCGGGGTCAAGTCCTGCCAATTCCGCCAGCCAGCGACGGGCATCCTCCTCGGTTCCCAAGCGATCCACCAGTCCGAGAGCAAGGGCCTGTTCACCGGTAAAGACACGGCCATCGGCAAAACTGCGTACCGTTTCCACATCGAGGTTACGGCCTTCGGCCACGGTTTGGACAAATTGGTGATAGCTGGTGTCAATGAGGTCTTGGAGAATGCGGATTTCTTCCTCAGTGAGGTCGCGATCGAAAGCAAGAATGTCTTTGTAGGGGCCAGACTTGATCACTTTGAATGAGACCCCCACCTTGTCGAGGAGCCGTTGCAAATTGTTGCCCCGCAGGATGACGCCAATACTGCCTGTAATGGTGCCGGGGTTGGCCATGATGTGCTGTGCCCCCATACCGATATAGACCCCGCCAGAGGCAGAGATATTGCCAAAACTGGCAACGATTTTCATTTTCGACTGCAAACGCTTGAGGGCCGCATAGATTTCTTGGGAATCCCCCACGGTTCCGCCGGGACTGTCAATGCGCACCAGTAGTGCCGGATAGCTCCGCTCTTCAATGGTTTTCAGGGCTTTGAGGACACGACGGCGAGTACCCCCAGCGATCGCCCCCGTAATTTCGAGGCGGGCAATTTGACGATGGTAACCACGGGATAAGGGCCAAGGCATAGGCAGCAATCAGTTCCGCAAATCGTAACAATTGACTCGGATTTCTAATCTAGCAAGGTTCTAGGAGGCAGAGGGCGGTGCTTGCTTCACCATCGCTGCTGAGAGTCCCTCGGTCCCGTTGCCGATATACCACAGGGCTGCTGCGGCTTCGGCGCGGGTGACGGGTTTTTGGGGCTGGAGCAAGAGGGTTTCTCCCCAAACGCGGCGAATGTTTGAGAGATCCCCCGCGAGATAGTCAGCGGCCACGGCATTGATGGCGGGCGGAGCAATCCGTTGACTGTCCTTGAAGCCCCATGTTTGCTGAATGCGGTCAATCGTGCTGGGACTGAGCCGCCCCTGTTGATCGAGGGGCACTTTCCACTGCAACAGCGTTTCGCGAGTAAGGGGAGCATTGGGGCGAAAGAGGGTACTAGTATCGCCGGTGAGGGGGCTGGGCAAAAATCCTGCCATCGCCAGTCCCTGAATATAGGGAAAGTCGGGATGATCACGGGGCACATCTTGGAAAATGGGTGTGTCGTTGCGGCTGCCCAAGCGGATTTGGCGTGCGGGGCGATCGGCATAAAAGCGGTTGTAGGTGGTCACCAACCAACGCACAAACTGAGCACGACTGATGGGGGTATTGGGTTGCAGGCGATCGCCCGTGGTGCTGAGAACCCCCAGTTCTGCCAAGTCACGAATGGCCGGCTGTAGGGGGGCAGGGGCGTCCTCTAGATCAGCGAACGTTTGGGGGGAGGAATGGGTGGGCTGGGGAGACGGTGTGGCCGTGGTGCTATTGACGGCTGTGTAGGCCACGGTGAAGGTTGTCAGGTTATTTTCTGGCACCGTGTTGATGGTGACGCTCACTTCCAGTTCAGCACTGCGCCCCTTGAGGGTGATCGTATTGTCGGCTACCTGTTGCTCCACCAGTTGCCAGCCCGACTGTTGAAATTGTTGGCTATAGAATTGCTGGATGGCGATCGCCGGCGCGGGTGCTTGCCAGCGGGTTTCCGTCGTCTGGGGTGACCCCGCTTGGGGCTGATTGGCTACAAGCATCGCATTAGGAAACCGTAAATTCTCTGGTAGCGTTGTCGTCGGTTCTGGCGTGGGTGCCTTCCCTGCCCATTGATCAGCATTGGGGTCAGCAGCAAACCAACTTTGTAGCCCACTGCCCTCACAACTGCTGAGAAGCAGGGCACTCAAGAATAAGATCCATCCCAATTGGCGCGATCGCTTCAACGTTCTTCGACCCTCAGCTTGCTACCGTTTCACTCAGCACTGATTTCAACCGCCATAGGAGGAAAGTCTGCCCCAACTCTAGAGGCAGCGGTGTTACCCCCTCAATACAGGACTGTACCCAGCCCTCTCCCCACGACCATTCTTGCCAGCCCTCAATGGCCTGCCGCAGCACCAATACCAGTCGCTCTGCTGTGAGTAGTTCCACGCGATGTTCCAGTTTTAACCACAGGAATTCACTGGTGAAGGTATCCCCCACTTGCAGGCGATCGCCCGTCGTCTGAACCTGTAGGGGCCACAACCACTGCCGTAACTGTGCTGGCTGCGTCAAATACTCCCGCAGTTGGTCTGCGGTGGCCGGCACCTCAATGCGCAAATGGCTTGACTGAAATGTTCCCAGCATCGCTTTCCCTAAGAGGATAGATACGTATAGCTGCGCAAACTCCGCTCATAGTTTTCTAGCAGGTGCTGCGCTTCTGCCAATGTAATTTGCTGTTCTGCCAGCGCTGCCTCAGTGCGACGGCGAATTTTTTCTAACAGGGCATCTCCTTGGTACTGCACATAACCGAGGACTTCTTGCATTGTATCGCCCCGCACCAGGTGCTCAATTTCATAACCCTTGGGAGTTAGACGGATATGGACGGCATTCGTATCCCCAAAAAGATTGTGGAGATTGCCCATGATTTCCTGATAGGCACCGTTGAGAAAGAGACCAAGGTAGTAGGGTTCCCTTGGGCGAAAGGGATGCAGTTCCAAGACCGATTTCACATCCCGCAGGTCAATAAATTGGTCAATTTTGCCGTCGCTGTCGCAGGTCAGATCTGCAAGGATGCCCCGTTCTGTGGGTTCTTCATCGAGGCGGTGGATTGGCATGATTGGAAACAGTTGATCGATCGCCCAGCTATCAGGCACCGACTGAAACACCGACAGATTGATGTAGTAAATCGAAGCCATGATTTTCTCAAGATCTTCGAGATCGTCGGGCACATATTCCTGCTGGCGAGCAATGCCGAGGATTTTGGCACAACAGGCCCAAAAGAGACTTTCTGCCCGTGCCCGCTCTGGCAAACTCAAGTAGCCAAAGTTAAAGAGACTGATGGCCTCCCCCTTGAATTGCAGGGCGTCGTTGTAGGCCTCTTGGTAGTTGTTCTCATCAATCGTTTGGTAGGTGTCGTAGAGGTTGCGGATAATCAGGTGCTCGTCCTCCGTGGCGGGTTCGGGGGTAATTTTGGGCACTTCACTGACCCCCAAGACATTGAAAATCAATACCGATTGATGGGAGGCAATGGCGCGGCCACTCTCACTGATGAGAATGGGATCGGGAATGCCCCGCTGCCGACAGGCGTCCTTAATGCCGGCCACGACATCACTGGCGTAGTTTTGCATGCTGTAGTTTTTCGAGGCATGGAAATTGGTTTTGGAGCCGTCGTAGTCCACCCCCAAGCCGCCGCCCACATCGAGGTATTGCATATTGGCACCGAGGCGCACCAGCTCGCCATAAATTTGCCCCGCCTCGCGAATCGCATCCTTAATGACGCTAATGGCAGAAATTTGCGAGCCAATGTGAAAGTGCAACAGTTGCAGGGAATTGAGCATTCCTGCTTCTCGCAGTTGTTCGACTGCCGTTAAAATCTCTGGCACCGTCAGACCAAACTTGGCGCGATCGCCCGCAGAAGTGCCCCAACGCCCTACCCCCTGGGTGCTCAGTTTTGCCCGTACCCCCACAATGGGTTCAATGCCCAAAGCCTGACTGACAGCAATCACTTCCGCGACTTCTTCGGGCTGCTCAAGGACAATGATCGGGGTGTGGCCAAGGCGACGGGCGAGAATCGCCGTTTCAATGTAGCTGCGATCTTTGTAGCCATTGCAAATCAGCAGTGCCCCCGGTGTATTGAGCATGGCCAAGGCAATCAGCAATTCCGGTTTTGATCCTGCCTCTAGGCCAAACTGATGGGACTGGCCAAAGCGCACGAGGGCTTCAATGATGTGGCGTTGTTGATTGCACTTAACGGGAAAGACCCCCTTGTAGGCTCCCTGATAGCCATAGCGAGCAATGGCGCGGGCAAAGCAGGCATTCAGTCGCTCAATGCGATCCTCAAGGATATCGGAAAACCGCAGTAGCAGGGGGAGGCCAATGTTGCGCTGTTGGAGCGCCTGCACCAATTCATAGAGATCCAATGACCCACCGCGATCGCCCTTGGGAGAGACGGTGACATGACCCGCAGCATTAATCCCAAAGTAGGGTTCGCCCCAGCCCTGAATGCGGTAGAGCTGCTCGCTGTCTTCGATTGTCCAATTGCTGGTTTTCGTAACGGTCAAGGCCATCGTGGGTGACACAGCAGCCATAGTGCGCTCCCAAATAAAACCCTGCTGATCCTAACTTGTTTTTGCCAGTGGCACCAATGCAATTGCCGTCGCCTTTTCGGAAGCGTTGAGCTGGCATGGTAGCATTAGGGATCGCTTCCCCTACCGTTGACCGCCATGGCCTTTACGAAAATTTTGATTGCCAATCGTGGCGAAATTGCACTGCGGATTCTGCGTACCTGTGAGGAATTGGGCATTGCAACGGTTGCCGTCTATTCCACCGTAGATCGCCATGCCCTGCATGTGCAATTGGCCGATGAGGCGGTGTGCATTGGCGAAGCCCCCAGTAGCCGCAGCTATCTCAATATTCCCAACATTATTGCTGCTGCCCTCACCCGCCATGTCTCGGCGATTCACCCAGGCTATGGCTTTTTGGCGGAAAATGCCCGCTTTGCCGAGATCTGCGCCGACCACAAAATTACCTTTATTGGGCCGAGTCCCGCTGCCATGCGTGCCATGGGGGATAAATCCACCGCCAAAGCGACGATGCAACAGGTGGGGGTGCCGACAATTCCCGGCAGTGATGGACTGGTGCAGGATGAGGAAACTGCTCGGGCGATCGCCCGCAAAATTGGCTATCCCCTGATGATTAAAGCCACGGCTGGGGGGGGTGGCCGGGGGATGCGCTTGGTGCGCTCTGCTGAAGATTTAGGACGGGCCCTCAGTGCCGCCCAAGGGGAAGCGGAAGCCGCCTTTGGCAATGCCGGCGTCTATCTGGAGCGATTTATTGAAAATCCCCGCCACATTGAGTTCCAGATTCTGGCGGATAGCTATGGCAATGTCATTCACCTTGGGGAGCGCGATTGCTCTGTACAGCGGCGTCATCAAAAGCTCCTTGAGGAAGCGCCTAGCCCTGCCCTCACCCCCGAACTGCGTGCCAAGATGGGGGCTGCCGCCGTGACTGCGGCTAAGGCGATTAACTATGTGGGCGCTGGCACCATTGAATTTCTCCTCGACGGCCAAGACAACTTTTACTTCATGGAAATGAATACTCGCATTCAGGTGGAGCACACCGTCACAGAAATGATTACGGGGCTGGATCTGATTGCGGAGCAAATTCGCATTGCCCAAGGGGAACCCCTCAGCTTGACCCAAGAACAGGTGCTGTTGCGGGGACATGCCATTGAATGCCGCATCAATGCCGAGGATCCGGAGCGCAATTTCCGTCCCCATCCCGGTCGTATTAGTGGTTACTTGCCCCCCGGTGGCCCTGGGGTGCGCATGGACTCCCATGTTTATACCGACTATGAAATCCCCCCTTACTATGATTCGCTGATCGGTAAATTGGTGGTGTGGGGGAGCGATCGCCCCGCTGCCATTGCCCGCATGAAGCGTGCCCTAAGAGAATGTGCGATTATGGGGGTGCCGACCACCATTCCCTTTCATCAGCAGGTGATGGACACGCCAGAGTTTCGCAGCGGTATTGTCTATACCAACTTTGTCGATAAGCTCATGACCACATTGGGCTGGAATGTTTAATGCTTGGGCCAAGGAAACTACTGATTGCAGCGAGTGGTACTGGCGGGCATCTCTTTCCCGCACTAGCAGTAGCAGAAGAGTTACCTGAATATAACATCCATTGGTTGGGGGTGCGCGATCGCCTTGAACAGAAATTAATTCCGCCCCATTACCCCCTGCATACGATCAACTTCGCTGGTGTCCAAGGCAAGACCCCTTGGGCAAGGCTGCGCCCCCTCTGGCAATTTTGGGGAGCTTTTTGGCAAACGCGCCAGTTGTTAAAACAGGGACACTTCCAAGGGGTGTTTACCACCGGTGGCTACATTGCAGCGCCAGCTATTTTAGCGGCTCGCAGTTTGGGGCGTGTCGCCCTGCTCCATGAATCCAACGCCCTACCAGGCAAAGTCACCCGCTGGCTGGCGCCTTGGTGTACGCTGGTTGCCTTGGGTACCCCCGCGAGTTTAGCCTACCTCAAATCCAAACGGCTGAACCTACGGGTCACGGGCACCCCGGTGCGTCCCGATATTCTCCATCCCGGCGACTTGGAGTTGCCGATTCCCAAGGAGGTACCCCTGATTCTAGTGATGGGGGGGAGTCAAGGGGCAGTGGCCATCAATCGCCTTGTACGGGAAACGGTTCACCGCTGGCTCGAGGCGGGGGCTTGGGTGGTGCATCTCACGGGCAACAATGATCCCGATGCCCAAAGTGTTCAGCATCCCCACTATCTCGTCTTTCCCTTCTTTGAACCCATGGGATCCCTGCTGCACCGCGCGGATATCGTCATTAGTCGAGCTGGCGCCAGTGCCTTGGCGGAACTAACCCTCACAGGAACCCCAGCGCTGTTGATTCCCTATCCCTATGCGGCTGAAGATCACCAAACGGTGAATGCTGAAGTGCTGGTGAGTGCCGGCGCTGCTGAAATGATCCCGCAGTCGGCATTGACGGGCGATCGCCTCGGGCAGATCATTTTAGAATGGCTAGGGCAGCCGCAAAAATTACAAGCCATGGCCGAGAATGCCCGCCAATTGGCCATGCCCAACAGCAGTCAGCAGGTCGCTGATCTCATCCGTACGTTGATTCCCGCCCCCTAGGAAATGTCCTATGCCCATCCGTCTTCTTTTTGTTTGTCTTGGTAATATCTGTCGCTCCCCTGCCGCCGAAGGGATCATGCAAGATCTGATCAAAAAGGCAGGTTTAGAGTATGAGATTCAGTGTGACTCTGCCGGCACCAGCAACTTTCACGTTGGCGATCCACCGGATGCCCGCATGGTAATGACGGCACGGCAACGGGGACTGCACTTGACCCATCGAGCACGCCAATTTCATGCCGCCGACTTTGAGGAATTTGATCTGATTTTGGCGATGGATCGGGAAAACTACTATGATATCTTGCGCCTTGACCCCGAAGGGAAATACCGCGATAAAGTGCGGTTAATGTGTGATTTTTGCCGTCACCACGACGCGAGGGAAGTGCCCGACCCCTACTACGGTGGCCGTCAGGGGTTTGAGAAGGTGTTGGATCTGCTCACCGATGCCTGTGAAGGCCTCCTAGAGTATCTCAAGGCTCACTACCCCCAACTACAGGAGCAGCATTGATGGACTACCGCAGTGCCGGTGTAGATGTGGCCGCTGGCCGTGCCTTTGTCGAGCAGATTCGCCCCTTGGTGCAGCGCACCCAACGACCGGAAGTAGTGGGACGACTGGGAGGCTTTGCTGGGCTATGTCAAATTCCCAAGGGCTATCGTCAACCCCTTTTGGTGTCGGGAACTGATGGAGTGGGCACGAAGCTAAAACTGGCTCAAGCCCTCGATCGCCACGATACGGTTGGCATTGATCTGGTGGCCATGTGCGTCAATGATGTCCTCACCTGTGGTGCTGAGCCGCTCTTTTTCTTGGACTACATTGCCTGTGGTCGTCTGGCGCCAGAGATGATGACCGCTGTAGTGGCGGGTATTGCCCAAGGGTGTGAAGCGGCGGGTTGTGCCCTCTTGGGGGGGGAGACAGCGGAAATGCCGGGATTCTATGCCGAAGGGGTCTATGACCTTGCGGGGTTCTGTGTTGGTGTCGTTGAGCAGGATCAGGTGCTGGATGGCACCCAGGTGCAGGTGGGGGATGTGGTCTTGGGATTGGCCAGTTCTGGGCTGCACAGCAATGGCTTTAGTTTGGTGCGTAAAATTGTTAGCGATCGCCAGCTCAGTTGGCAGGATACCCCCCTTGGCTCCACCCCCCTTGGCGAGCTGTGCTTAGAACCGACGCGCCTCTATGTCCAACCCATTCGTGCTGCTTTGGCGCAAGGGATTCCCATCCACGGCATGGCTCACATCACCGGCGGTGGTCTGCCGGAAAATTTGCCCCGCTGCTTGGGTCAAGGGCAATCCGCACAACTGGATCCTCAGGCTTGGCCAATTCCGCCACTCTTCCACTGGCTAGGGGAAATGGGAGGGGTCAGTTTGGGCGAACTTTTCAACACTTTCAATATGGGGATTGGGTACACCGTGGTTTTACCGCCGTCAGCGGTTGCAGCGGCGCAGGCCTGCTTTGCCGAGTGGGGGGTTGAGAGTTGGCCAATTGGCACCGTTGTTGCGGGCACCAGTGAGGTACTGGGATTACCTCCTGCTTAGTTGATGCGCATGTACCATTCACCATTTCGCTGACGCCTAGAATAAAGGTGCTGGCTGCTATCACGGACGGTTGCGAAAAATGACGGCTCCTCTCCTCACCCTTGAAAGTGGCGATCGCCTGACCCGCGAGGAATTTGAATACCGCTATGAGCACTCTCCCCACATCAAAAAAGCGGAACTCATCAATGGAGTCGTGTTTGTGGCCTCCCCAATTAGAGTAAGAAAGCACGCTCAACCTCACGGACACATGGTTGTGTGGCTGGGTACCTATGCGACACTGATGCCCAGTTTGATGGTGTGTGACAATGCTACTGTACGGCTGGATGACAGCAATGAAGTGCAACCTGATGTGCTATTGCGCCTCGAAGAATCGGCGGGGGGACAATCACGCATTAGTGCCGATGACTACATCGAAGGGGCACCGGAGTTAGTGATTGAAATTGCCTCTAGCAGTGCCGCCTACGATCTCCACGACAAGAAAGACCTCTATTGCCGTTTTGGCGTCAAGGAATATCTGGTGTGGGTGGTCTCAGAACAGGCCTTCTACTGGTACTACCTAGAGCAGGGGAGCTATGTTCAACAACAGCCCGATCGCGAGGGAGTGCTGCGTAGTCAGGAATTTGCCGGCCTCTGGCTGAACTTGCCGGCCCTTTTACAAGGGGATATGAAAAAGGTGATGCTCACATTGCAACAGGGGTTGTCAACAAGAAGTGATCACCCCCTCAGTGAAGGATAGATCATGGAACGCTGGCAGTGGCGACTCAAGAGTTATAAAAAAGCGTTTCAGAGGCTTCAGGAAGGGGTGGAACTGTGCCGTACTCGCCCCTTGAGCAATATAGAAAAGCAGGGAGTGATTCAAGGATTTGAGTACACGTTTGAACTGGCGTGGAACCTGCTCAGGGACTATCTGCTTTATCAAGGAATTCTTGAGATTCGTGGTTCACGGGATGCCATTCGTGGGGCGGTTAAATACGGGTTAATTGATCAGGGAGAGCGATGGCTAGACATGCTGGAAACGAGAAACTTGACCAGCCACACCTATGAGGAGGACTTGGCAGAACTTGTTTTGAGCAGAATCACGACGGAGTTTTATCCGCATTTTGCGGAACTGCTGCGGATTTTTCAGGAGTTAGAAGTTGAGGATGCAGGAGCAAACCCTTGAAATAATTCTGGCCGTGATTCGCCGCTATCCAACGGTAAGAAAAGTTGTGCTCTTTGGGTCGCGGGCAAGGGGGGATGCACAGCGGGGGTCTGATATTGATCTGGCGATCGCTGCCCCTGACATGGACTTTGACGAATATCTACGCCTGCGGCGTGAACTGGCCGAGCTAAACATTCCCTATATGGTGGACTTACTCAAGCTGGAGTACATTTCTGACCAAGCGCTACAGGAAAACATCCGTAACGAAGGGCAAATTTTGTATGGCCATTTTGAAAGAGAGTGACATATTACAAAGAGCGATATAGCTATTCCAACAAAGAATGAGATATTATCCAGCACAATAACTGTGAATGCGTCAGGACACCTTTGTGAAGGTCAGCGTCAAGGCAAAACGTTTGAGAGCAGGATGGGACGATGACTATCTCGCTCATCTCCTTGCTACTGCCTGAGTATGCGTTTGCCCTGCGAGGATTTCGGATCAGCCTCACTGCTTGCCTGTAAGGCTTTGAGATCTAGCAAACTGACGATCGTCCCCGTCATCGGAATGGCAAGGAAAATACCGACAATTCCTGCGACTGTTGCCCCTACTAGGAGGGAAAAAAATAAAACCACTGGATTCAGGTTGACGGTGTTGCGCATGACACGGGGCATGAGAATATTTTCTTCCACCTGTTGCAGCAGAATACAGCTAATCAGCACTTGTACACTCAGGGCAATACTCTTGGGCAGCAGGATCAAGCAGATGAGGGAAATGCCCATCGTTGAGCCAATCCCTGGAATGAGATCCAAGCCACCGGCGATCGCCCCAAGGGCAAGGGCATAGGGGGCACGTAACACCAGCAAGACAAGGAATGTGGCGGTACCAAAGAAGAGAGAGAGAAGCAAACGGCCACTAAAGAAGCCCAAAAAGTTCCGCTCTAAGGCTTGGGGCACGCGATCGCGCCACGGATCAGGCAAAAAACTCAGTAGGTACTGCCATAGCCGCTCCCCCTCCAGCAGCATAAAGAAGGTAATCACAGCCAGAATAATGCCGCTGAGCAACAGCGCAAAGACAGACTGCAACTTGCCAAAACCAAACTGCAGACCCGCAAGGGCAAAGTTGCGTAATTCTGACTCCAGTTGCTGGAAATTGATGTCTAGATTCCATCGCGCCAGAAACTGCTGCATCCTCTCAAGGGAGTCAATCCACAGATCAATTTGGCTGGGCAAATTGGTGATCAAGTCCTGCAACTGGCCAATGATCGCCAACCCAAGGGTAATCCCCAAGCCGATTAGAATTGCCAATGTCCCGAGAAACACAATGGTAACCGCCAAACCATGGGGCAAGTAACGCTTGAGCCAGCCCACGGGATAGTTGAGTAAAAACGCCAGAATGGCTGCAAAAAGAAACATCAGTAAGACGTAGGCAAAGTAGTGCAAAAGTTGCACGCCAATCCAGCCAAGAGCAAAGAGCAGCAGCAGGCGCAGTAGACGGTGGTTTTCGAGGCGATCGAGCCAATTGAACATAGATTGATGTCGGATGCCCTCAACGCCTTGACTATAGCTCATAGGCTGCGTTTTGCGGCTCAGTTACATTACTTTACAAAGCGTCTGACCCTTTGGGATCATGGGATGGGGTTTTAATCGTACGGAGTAGATCGGCGTGGATCAGCACAGTTGGCAAACCAGTTCGCAGTGGATCATGGTGGGGTTATTGCTCTTGTTTGCGATCGCCCACAGTGGATTGGCAAGCTTACGTCCTTGGGCAGAAAAGCGCGTCGGTGCCCGCCTTTATCGCATTTTTTTTGCCTTAGTGAGTCTACCCTTAGCGACAATCTTGATTCTCTACTTTTTGGCCCATCGCTACGATGGCGTGCAACTGTGGCAACTCCAAGGGGTACCGGGGATGGGGGCGCTCGTGTGGGGGCTATCGGCGATCTCGTTTCTCTTTCTTTATCCGGCCACATTTAACTTGCTAGAGATTGCCGCTGTACAAAAGCCAGAAGTGCACCTCTACGAAACGGGCATTATTCGCATTACCCGCCACCCGCAGTTATGGGGACAGGTGATCTGGTGTGTGGCGCATACGCTGTGGTTGGGCACGTCCTTTACACTGCTGACCTCCCTTGGGCTGATTGCCCATCACTGCTTTGGAGTTTGGCATGGCGATCGCCGCTGGTACGCACGGCATGGAGAAGCGTTTACTGCCCTGAAAGCCCGCACCTCAATCATTCCCTTCAAAGCCATTTGGCAGGGCAAGCAACAACTGATGTGGCAAGAATTTTTGCGCCCCGCCTATGGGGGAGTAGCCATCTTTGTCGCCTTGCTGTGGTGGCTGCATCCCTACTTTTACCGTGTGACACCGCAACTCTTGCCCTTTTAGCGTCTCCCCTGGAAATTGCGCATAATTGCGCATAATTAAGTTAGAGCTATCCCGTTTCAGGCAAATTTTTTCCACCAGTGTCCTCCCTCTCCCCCCTTTTTGCTGCTGAATCTCGCCTCACTCGTCTTTTCAATCAATTGCAACCGCCCCCGGAAACCGTCGTACTGGTCTTGGCAGTACTCATTGGCGGCAGTGCCGGGCTAAGTGTGCTGCTGTTTCGTTACCTGATTGAGACAATTCATCACATGGCCCTTGAAGACTTGATGGGGCTTATTGGTCGATGGGGCGCTTGGACACTGGCCTGTGTTCCGGCCTTGGGGGGCTTGCTGGTGGGGATCATCCGCTGGTTTGTCCAAGAGTTTAGTCCCAACCTGATGTCATTGATGGGTGCTGTAGAAGCAGGCAAGGAAATTCCCTTCATTCGCCCCATTGCCAAAACCCTTGCGGCGGCGATTTCCCTTGGTACAGGTGCGTCCCTTGGTCCAGAAGGCCCCAGTGTGGAAGTGGGTGCCAACATCGGCATTCTCTTGGGTCAAGCGCTGAAGGTTTCCCGAGAACGGCAAAAGTTGCTCCTCGGTGCAGGGGCGGCGGCAGGGTTGGCAGCAGGCTTCAATGCCCCGATCGCTGGCGTGTTCTTTGCCCTAGAGGTGGTATTGGGCACCACGTTTGAAACAACGGCTGTGAGTGTGGTGCTTTTGGCTGCTGTGATTTCTGCCCTGATTACCCAAATTGGCTTGGGGGCACAACCCGCCTTTGATTTGCCCACCTATGAGGTGCGCAGTTCCCTTGAGTTGCCCTTGTATTTGGGCTTAGGACTGTTGGCCTACGGCGTTGCCATTGTCTATACCCAGTTACTTCAGTGGCTCCCCCAAGTCTTTCAGGGGAAAATTCCACCCATGCAGTTTTTAGGTCGTATTCCCCTAGCGCTGCGTCCCCTAGTGGGTGGCCTCTGCGTTGGCCTTGTGGCTTTGCATTTACCGCAAGTGCTGGGCATTGGCTATGAAACGGTGGAAGCAATTCTCAGGGATGTGAATTTTTCCCTCGGCTTGCTGTTGATCTTGCTACTGACCAAGATGGTCTTAACAGCAGTGAGTTTAGGCAGTGGTCTAGTGGGGGGCATCTTTGCACCGGCGCTCTTTTTGGGCGCGTCCCTTGGTGCCGCTTATGGTAAAGTGTTGCCCATCCTGCTACCCATGTTTGCCAACAGTATTGCTGCTCCTGCCGCCTACGCAACGGTGGGAATGGCCGCCGTCCTTGCCGCTAGCGTCAATGCCCCCTTAACCGCCATTTTGCTACTCTTTGAAATGACGCGGGACTATCGCATTATTTTGCCTCTGATGGCAGCGGTGGGCTTGAGTGTCTGGCTAGTGAATAGTTTGAGTGTTCAAAAACGGGGCGAACTGCCCGCATTGGCACCCAGCGCTCAGACCCAGAAGGAGGAGCAGGAGGAAAGTCCCCCCAATCTTTCTGTGGCGGAAGCCATGCAATCGGAGGTGCTGTTTCTTAGCGAAGCAATGCCTGTGGTTGAAGCTGGCTTGCAACTGATTGAAAAAAAAGCCTACTGCGCCTTTGTGACCGATAGTCAGCAGGACTTGATGGGGTTGGTCACCCTTGGGGATATTAATCGGGTGCTGACCCGTTGGGAAGCGGATCAGGAAACAACCGCCTATCAAACGCAAATGGTGGGGAGTGTCTGTACGCGAGACTTGTTACTGGCCTATGGGGATGAACCCCTGAAGGACGCCCTCGATCGCATGGCAGCGCGGGATTTAAGGCAGTTGCCCGTGGTCGATCGCCAGAACCCGCAACGGGTGTTAGGCCTACTCACCAGAGAGAATATCCGCCTTGCCTATTCTCTGGATCAAACGCGACGTAAGCTTTTGCCCTATTTGGAGCGGGCAATGCTGTCGGTGTCCCTAGAACCTGTTTCTTCAGACCTAGTGGAGACTTCCGATTAACTGGGAGCGCAGGTGAATGACCTCGCCAATGACAATCAAGGCAGGCGTTTGAATCTGTGCCTCGTCATAGGTGGCGATCGCTCGCTCTAGGGTTGTCACCACCACCCGTTGTTGCGGTGTTGTCCCTGATTCAATAAAGGCCAAGGGCGTCTGGGGCGATCGCCCCCCTGCCAGGAGTTGCGGCACAATTTCCCGCAGATGGTGGAGTCCCATGTAAATCACAATCGTATCCACCGCCGTAGCCAGAGCCGACCAATTGACGCGCGGTTGATAGCGACCAGCAGCCTCATGGCCCGTGACAAAAACCACCGAAGAACTAAAATCCCGATGGGTGAGGGGAATGTGCGCATAGGCAGGTGCAGCCACCCCACTGGTGACCCCCGGCACCACTTCGACAGTAATGCCAGCCTCGACAAGGGCAAGACACTCTTCACCCCCTCGGCCAAAGACAAAGGGATCACCCCCCTTGAGGCGCACAATCACCGCATGGCGCTGAGCCAAGTCAATCAACAGGCGGCAAATCTCCGCTTGGGAGAGGGTATGGTTGCCCCGCCGCTTGCCCACATGAATTTTTTCCGCTTCGGGGTTGATCAAGTTAAGAATTTCGGGGCTAATCAGCGCATCGTAGAGCACCACATCCGCCCACTCCAGTAGCGTCTTGGCACGCACCGTCAGTAGCCCCCCATCGCCGGGGCCTGCGCCCACTAAATATACTTTGCCAATTAATTGCGATGAACTCATTCTTGAATCAAACCTTGTATAACGGTTTCTATCTGCTGAAAAGCTGGAGTGGCTCACTCAACAGTCACCAGTTCTGCTGGTAGCGCTTCCCACCCTTGTCCCTTGCGTACCAGTAGCGGCGGCTCCACAGTGAGATCAAGGATACTCGACATTTGCTGTCCGGGGGGTTCGCCGGTATCAATCATTAAATCCACCCGTTTGTCAAAGGCATCGAAGAGATCTGCGGTATTCACGTAATACGTCTCGTCGTCGGGCAGTCGTGCTGAGGTGGAAATAATCGGATTCCCCAAGGCGGTCAATAGCGCTTGGCTCACAACGTGGTCAGGTACGCGAATCCCTGTGGTTTTGCGTTTGGGATTTTGGACAAGGCGGGGCACCAGTTTGGTAGCGGGGAGCAAAAAGGTGTAGGGGCCTGGGATCAGGCGACGCATGAGGCGATAAGCAGCATCGCTGACATAGGCATACTGGGCAATGTTGGAGAGGGAAGAGCACAAAAAAGTGACGGGTTTATCGTTGGAGAGTTGCTTGAGTTGGCGTACCCGTTGCACCGCTCCTTTGTGGTTCATGTCGCAGCCAATGGCATAGACGGTATCCGTGGGGTAGAGCATGACTGCCCCTTCCTTGAGAGCCTCAACAATTTGGGCGATCGTGCGGGGCTGGGGGTTAACCGGATGAAGCTCAAAAATCGCTGCCATTCAAAGATCCGCAAGGGCACTGCCGCTATAACGTAGTTTTAGTTTAACGGCAATAGCACGGGCGAATGCACCTCATCTAGTGTTTTGAGCTAAGTGTCCGTTTCGGGGAGCCAACTCTGGGTCAAAACCCTCTCTAGGGGATAAGGGCAGGTTTCAGGAAAGGTGCTCAGCGGTAAACCCGTTTGCTCTGCTGCTTGGCGGCGAGCGCGTTCATAGCTTATGGCAAGTTGGCTGGCCGGATAATCCCGCAAGCTCGGACTATCAGCTATGGTCAGCTCAATTTGAGTGCGGGCATCCGTGATCGAATCCAACCAACTATCGGATCGGCGCTGGGGTTGATATTGCCACTTTAAGAGGTGTAGCAGCAGACGAGTTAACTGGCTATTGATGGCGCGCCGTTCACTTTTGCCCAAGTCCTCTACCTCAGCAATGAGATGGGGCAGATCCAACTCTTGCCATCGTCCTTCTCGCAACAATGCCACTGTTTCTGCAATCCACGCACTGTAATCTTGGTCGTACTGCTGCTTCATTGTTCCTAGATAAGGCGTGCCAGCATGATTCTTAGATGCAATTTTCAGAATAGCGGAACTACAAGACGGTACTCGCGGTCTTTAGCTCTAGCACTATGTGGAGTACAGTACACTAGATTCGGTTAGTGGATGGTTCTCAATGAAAAACTCCTTGCGCTATCTCCTGTTTGGCTTGGGTGTGGGGCTGGCGATCGCCCTTGTGCCCCGTTTACCTGTTTTGCACTCTCCCGATATGGTCATGGCGCAGGGAACCAGTCAGACCATTTCCCCCCAAGGGCTGGCGAACCACCTCAAGAAAATCAATGCCAAGATGTACGGTGCCTACTGGTGTCCCGCTTGCATGAAGCAAAAAGAACTCTTTGGCAGCGCTTTCAAAAGTATCAACTATATTGAGTGCGATGCCCGCGGTACCAATGGCCAGCCAGAACTGTGCAAGCAGGCCAATATCCGTGCCTACCCCACATGGGAAATCAACGGTAAACGCTATGAGGGGGTCTATCCCCTAGAGGGTCTAGCTCAGCTTTCGGGGTATCAGGGGCGCTAATGCTCGCGAAGCCTAAAAACTCTTTATGAGGAGAAAACTTGGCACCAATTTTTATCGTCGGTTGTCAATTGATTGTCTTGTTGTTTATCATCAAAAAGTAGTAGGGCGTTTGCGCTAGTCAGCGATCAAAGGTACTTAAGTCATTCTTGTGATTAGGATCACGGGAAAAACGTGCTTTCGATCACCAGTTAACGATATGTTGCCTTCTATGATGCAGGTATGTTAGACCCTCTCAATTGTGCCCCTGAATTCCAGCACGGTCGGTAGCGGCGTGGCTTAGGAGCGCATTATCCCCTATGAATACTTGGATAAAGACAAACGACTACCAACTGATTTATGAACACTTGCTGGAATGCGTGCAGCACGAGAGTCCACAGCAAGTCATTGAGCGGTTTCGTGCCCTTTTTCTCATGGGCTATACCTATCCCGATCGCCAGATTCAAGAGGTGATGGATCGGATTGTGACGGGGGCACGGGTGGCAGATAATTTTCGTCCCTTTATGAACCGCTGCTGCCACATTTTGATTAACCGCTGGCAGTCGCGTCCTTTGCTCCAAGGGGCAGTTCCCGAATTTCTGGCTATGCTGCAAACGCCTGTGGCGATGCCGGCGGGGGGTCTGAGCCGGGCACCGATTGTGCGTAAGCTGCGGCTGCTCCTCAAGGATTATTTAGAGAGTGAAGCCTTTCAGAAGCTCCAGCGCATGGTGCAATTTCTGCAAGAAGATGCCCAAGACGTTTCACAGATTCAGCAAAATAGCGATCGCCCCCTTGCTACCTTAATTCGCCGCTATCCCTATCTCTATAACCACTGCTTGGTGGGCGATGACACGACACCCGAAGACCTGCGCTACATTCAAGACTTTCAGCAAAAGGCCACTCAGCAGTTTGAAATGAACCTGAGTCAATACCTCACGAGTGAGTTTCGCCGTGCTCAGGGGCATAACAATATCCCACTGGTGAAAAATCCTACGTTGCTCTCTGCTGAGGAAGTCAGAACCTCGATTCAACATTTTGTCGGTAAGGTGGATGGCCGCCACACCTATCGCGACTTGGCCAGTCAATTTGGACAGCGGCTGCAACGCCTGAAATCCACCCGCGACTTTCGGGATGCCTTCTTCCACTACTTGACGGACACCACAGCGGATGTGGGGCGGGGTCGCTTTCGCCAGCGCTTTTACCAGTATTTGGAAACGCTGCCCCTCTTTCAGCAGCCACAACCTCTGAATGAATTTACGATTGTGCGCACCTGTAGCCAGACCCTCAACTACTTAGTGGTGGATAGCGCCCAAAATCCTAACCATCTGGTTTTTGTTGACTTGCTCAATACCATCGGCACGGCGGCAACGATTGGCTTATTGCTCAAGGTTGTGCTCCTCAGCAAGAAAGTAAAACCCTACCTTGAAAAACGCTTTGCGATCCTGTTTAACCACTATCAGTCCTTTAGTCGCGGCAAGGTACGCTGGCTGGTGAATTGCCTAGAGCATTTTAATATCGCCCATGTCACCCACTTTGGTAAGTTGGATTTTTCCTTCTTTGCCCGCTGGTAGGTGACTCTATTCCAAGTCCTCAGCCAAGACCTTGGCGATCGCCACCTGAGATTGTTGGCGAAATTGACTGACATCCACTCGTTTCAGAAGCAAGACAGCGGTCAGCATTCCCAGCATCGGCAGACAAAAGACAAATCCATAGGCGAGGATCGGCACGCCAAACAGTTGACGCCCAATATCAAGGGCCGTTCCGCCGACAACAGTCGCTGATCCCCGGGCAATGGCCTGCGCTAAGCCCCAAGCGCCAATAAATGTCCCCGCTGTTTCCGCCGCCGTTAAGTCCAGCATGAGACTGAGGGCACCCGTTGTTGTCACCCCAGCGGCAATGCCAAAGAGAAAGAGTTGCAACTGAAAGAGCCACACCTGCTGCGTGACGCCTGAGATGATCAAGAGCAAGAACATCAAGGCCACCCCCCAACAGCCATAGGTGGTGGTGCGGATCTTGCCGAGGCGGGGCACAATCAAAAATCCGGTGAAACTTAGACCCACAAGGGTACCCATGCCCCAGTAGGCATTCAAGCGGGTGGTTTCGGCGATCGTCATGCCAAAAACTTCACCGCCAAAGGGTTCCAGAATCGGTTCCTGAATAAATAAACTCAGGGTCATCAGGACAAGGAAGAGAAAAAAGCGCCACGTTTGGGAGTTGGCCGTGAGAATTTTCAGGGCGCGACCAAGGGTAATGTTTTCCGGATTGTCACAGGCACGGCTGCGCACATGGTAGCGGGAATACTTGGCCTCAACTCCCCAGGTGCTGGCGATCGCGAGGGCAAAGACCACCGTCAAAACCACCAAAAAGAGGCGATTAACACTTTGTTGTAGCAGTTCAATGGGGGGGTCTAGCTCCAACTGACGCAGCAGCACACTACTGAGAATGGCACCCGCCACAATGCCCACGGTCAACATGGACCAGACAATGCCCACCAATTTGCCCCGATCTTCCTCTTCGGAGACATCCACGAGCAGGGCAGCAAAGGGGGTCGAGCTACTACTGACACAAATGCCATAGGCGGCAAAGAGCAATCCCAATAGGCCAATCCACCCTTGGGTGATGAGACTCCAGCCCGCTTGATCTAAACTCTGCCCCACCTGCCAGATCACTTGAACAATCGCGTAGGTGACCAACGTAAAGGCCAAAGCCCCACCCCAGACATACCCCGTGCGATGATAGCCGCCAATGGGATGGGCATCGGAGAGCTGACCAAACCACACGCGCACCGGTGAGACAAATTGATGCATGGCGATCGTCAGCGTCACCAATGTGGCCGGCACCGCCAGTTCTTTAATCAGGATGCGGTTGAGCACCCCCAACACCAGAATCGACATCATCCCCAGTGCCATCTGAAACAGACCCAAGCGAAACATGACCCACAGGGGCAGCGGCGGGGGTGCAGCGGCAGAACGAGTGGCCATACCTCACTCAACTCACATCACTGATAGAAGATGATAAATGATTTTCAGGGCAAATTTAGATTGCCATCAAGAAGGAAATCGTCAATGATACAACTAGGGCAATCAGTGTCAAAAAGAGCGATCGCTTCAAAGATTCCGTATAAGCAGACATGGGTGGCATCACCTCATCAGTAGGATGTTTTGGGCTGTGTCCAATCGATGGGAAAAGGACTGTATTGTGTTAAGTTGTAGTCTTTTATTGTACTGCCTTTTTCTGGGGGTCAAAACCGTACAGGGCAGGCATCCATCAGTTGAGGACGTATCACATCAATGGGGATCAACCTACGCTCACCATTATTCATTGTTTTACTCACAATTGTCATCGACCGTTTGGGTGAGAGTCTGATTTTCCCCATTTTGCCCTTCCTCGTGGAGCGATTTAACTTTGATGCGTTGAGCTTGACGCTGTTATTTTCTGCCTTTGCTGCTGCCCAATTCATTGCTGCTCCCCTTTTGGGTGCCCTCTCGGATCATTGGGGACGTCGCCCGGTGTTGCTGATTTGCATTGCCGGTACGGCCCTGTCCTACATTCTCTTTGCTGTGGCGACGGTTCCTTGGCTGCTCTTTGTCTCGCGGATTATTGATGGTCTCACGGGGGGCGTGGTTTCAACGGCTCAGGCCTATATTGCTGACACCTCTGCTCCAGCAGATCGGGCTAAGAACTTTGGTTTAACGGGGGCAGCCTTTGGCATTGGCTTCATTTTTGGGCCGGCCATTGGCGGCAGTCTAGCAGCCATTGATCTCAAGTTGCCGATTTGGTTTGCAGCGGGCTTGGCACTGGTGAATGTCATCTTGGCCTATTTCATCTTGCCAGAGTCATTGCCCGCAGCCCAGCGATCGCCCCTGACCCTAAAGAGCTTTGCCTTGCAGCAACAGTGGTTGGAGCTATTCAATCAACGCACCCTCCAAGCCTTACTCATGGCCTTCTTTATTTTCAACTTTGCCTTTGCTGGCTTTACCAGTATCTTCGTCCTCTTCTTGAAGCGGCAATTGAGTTGGGGACCTGCCCAAGCGGGGATCATTTTTGTGATTATTGGCGTGGTGAGTACGATTGTGCAGGCGGGCTTGATTCGCTCATTGATTCCTCGCTTTGGTGAGCAGCGCTTGAGCTTGGGGGGATTGCTCCTAGTGGCCTTGGCCTTGTTGGGGATTGCGGCGGTGCCCAGTGCGGGCGGCTTTAGTGCGCCCTTGCTTTATGGGTGTGTGGTGGGTTTGGCCTTTGGCGTGGGAATCATGTTGCCCTCGCTGCGAGGGGTGATCTCCAATCGGGTGCGAGATCAAGATCAGGGGAAAATTATTGGCGCTAGCCAATCACTCCAAAGTGTGGCGGGGATTGCTGGACCGGCATGGGCAGGGTGGGTCTTCGATCGCTGGGGTGGGGTGGCGCCCGCTTGGCAAAGCAGTGTGATGATGGCGATCGCCCTTGGCTTTTTGGCGCTGGGATTGGGCAAGCCCAAGGATGCGACCCCTAGCACTCTCTAAGCAAAATATGTCAAACTGCTAAGCAAAGACCTTTATTCGCCCATTTTTTCAACCTTTGAACCCTCTCGACGCTCACCTATGATGCGGTTGTCTTTTCCTCAGCCTTCTCGACAGCCCCGTTGGCTCCATGCTTGGCGACGATCGCTCCGCTATCACTATTTGCGCTTGATGCGCTCCCACAGTAGCACTGAGAGTATTGCCCGTGGCCTTGGGGCAGGGGTCTTTGCTGGCATGCTGCCCCTGTTTGGGGGGCAAATACTTATTGCCGTCACGGTGGCCCTCCTTGTGCGCGGCAACAAGCCCTTGGCTGCCCTTGCCACTTGGGTGAGCAACCCCTTCACCTATGTCCCCCTGTTTTGGTTTAACTTTCAGGTGGGTTGGTGGCTGATGGGGCAGCCTGCCCTATCTTTTGGTGAGTGGCAATCTTGGGAAAAGCTCCTCGAACAGGGGGGGCAAATGGCAACGATTCTGATTTTTGGCAGTGTTTGGGTGGGCGTGGTTGCCGGACTCCTCACCTACGCCCTGTGTTTGCGACTGCTACCCACCCTGCGACAACGCTTTCGGCGGCGTTCTGCTATGGCTGCTGTAAATTTTCTAAACCGGCCACAACCTTAGCGGATTGCAGGCGATCGCCCTGTTGGATCCTGTCCACCACGTCCATACCATCGGTGACATAGCCAAAGACGGCATAATTGCCATCCAGAAAATCCAGTTGATCAAGGGCAATATAAAACTGGGCTGAGGCCGAATCGGGGAGTTGCGATCGCGCCATGGCCACCGCACCGCGCGTATGATTGAGAACGGGTGAGACTTTGCCCGCTTGGCTATAGGTGGGGGTGTCACTGCCCTGACCAAGAATTTCTAGGGGAATGTAGCGGGGGCGATTGGTCGCGGGGTCAATGAATGAACCCGTGCCGTAGAGTTGCGGCGACACACTGGGGTCTTTGCTCTGGGGATCCCCGCCTTGAACCACAAAGGGTCGGGGTTCACGAACCACACGGTGAAAAATCGTGCCATCATAGATTCCCCGCTGCACTAAATCCACAAAATTGCCAGCGGTAATCGGGGCAGCATTCCCCTTCACTTGAATCGTAATCGGGCGATCGTTGACTGTCAGTACAACCGTTGCATCGCCATTGAGTCGAGGTAAATTGGCCATAGGGGTTGGGCTTTGTGCTCCTGGAATTGAACTGGTGTCAGCCACTGAGGAGAGTGACGCGCAACTCACCAGCAGAAGCACACCGAGCACCATCACCAACTGTGGCAGAAATCGGGGCAATCTTGTGCCGAACTTCAGGGGTTTCATTGACCAGCCACTCCAAGCTAACCGTTCTATTATGCCGTGCCCTTGCGCCCTAATGACTGCGGGGAAGGGGTTGCTGTGTTGGTTGTTGCCGCAGTTGCACCAAGGGTTCATCGGGGTTTACCAAGTCAATAAAGACCATTTGGCGGGGATCCAAGTACTGAGGTAACTGCTTGAGGCTGGCTAGGGCACTGAGTTGTTTCTTCAATGTGGGACTATGCCACTGCACCACCCCAAGATGAACCGGCGCGAGGGGGGTTTGGACAATTAGATTCTGTTCATTGCGCCAATCTAAACCCGTAATCGGTAAATCCTGCTGCTGGAGAATCTGGTGAATTTGCTGCCACTGCTGCTGGCGATCGCGATCGATGGCCATTGTCTGCGGGCGCGGTGCATCCTTAACGGGTACAAAATACCCCTGCAATTGGAGTGTGGGCATTGGCTTCACGGCACTGGCTTGATAGCTACTCAGCGGGGCAACAAATCCGAGGCCATCCACCAACCAGCGACTGGCAGACCCTTGCAGCTGCCCGCTTGCACTCATTACCCAGCATTGATTGCAGGTGGCGACTGCGACAGGCTTGCGTTCTTGGACTTCGACAATCAGTGTCGGCGGAAAGAGTTGGCGGGCGATCGTCACCCGTTGCAGAGGCAGCGTCGTTTCTAGGGCATGAATGATCTCCTGTGGCCGCAAACGCAGCAGTGACTCCGGATACTCAAGGGGCAATTGTGCCTGCAACGCTTCCGTTTTCAGCAGTTGATTGCCGCGAATCACCACTTGCTCCGGGCGGCGGATAACCCAGTCCGGCAGCGTCAGTCCCCAAACCAGTCCCCCTGTTAAGGTCAAGAGGACACTGGTACGCCAAAGCCCTGCCAGTTGCCGCCAGCGGCGTTTACTTTGCAATTGGCGGCGCCGTTCCCGAATGGCATCATGAGCCGTTGTCCCCTGAGGGGTGGGATTTACCATGGCCACGGCCTCAGTCTTGAGGAAAATTGGAACTTAGGATCCTGCACGGGCTGTCATTACTTGGTGGTAAGATACGCGATGTTGATTGTCCGCTTGACTGCCTCTATCTTAGTAAAGGCTTCGCACCATGCCCCTGAATACATTTGCTCACTGCTCAAGATCATCGCTGCTCCTCGGGGTGTTACTACTGGGGGTACTCCCGCGGGCGGTGTTTGCTCAGAATCAATCTTCTAGCCCCAATGTCCAGATTGTGAATCCCACACCCCCACCCAGCTCTTCAATCTATACCCTTGAGGGGGGCAAGCGCTTGATGGATGAGGCTGCCGCCGCAGTCAATAGCCAAAATTATGCCGTCGCCGCTCGCAAGCTCTTAGAAGCCCGTACGGTGATGAACCAACTCTCGAACTTTTACCAGTCCCTCAACTCTAGCTTTTTGGGGATTGATACTGCGGCTGCCGATAGCAACCGTCGCCGTGCCCTAGAAGCAGCACAACTGCGCGATCAAGCGACTTTTCAACTGGCTTTGGTCTATCGCGCTAATAACCAACCTGAGCTTGCCGTGCCCCTTTTGGTAGAAATTATCCGCAGCCAAAACCCCACCCGTGAACTGGGACAAAAGGCCTATCAGCAATTGCTAGAATTAGGTTTTGTGGATGTGCCCTTTCCGCGTACGGGGGCAATTCCTTCCGGAACGCCTGCGGCGAGTCCACCGCCAGCCACCTCTGCCAATCCCCAACCCCGTCAGTAACGCTTCATGAACGACTCTCTCCTCGGTAATGGCCACGCGCCTCGGTTGCGCCAAGCCACGGTCGATCGCCAGACGAAAGAAACCAAGGTTCACGTTGAACTCACCCTCGATGGCAATGGTCGAGCGGACAATCACACGGGGATTCCCTTTCTCGATCACATGCTGGATCAGCTTTGCTCCCACGGCCTTGTGGATTTGCGGGTGCAGGCCACAGGCGACACCCATATTGACGACCACCACACCAATGAGGATGTGGGCATTACCTTGGGGATGGCACTCGATCAAGCCTTGGGCGATCGCCGGGGGATTCATCGTTTTGGTCACTTTGTGGCTCCCCTTGATGAAAGTTTGGTGGAAGTTGCCCTAGACTTCTCGGGGCGTCCCCACCTTAGCTATGGGTTGCAGATTCCCACGCAGCGGGTGGGCACCTATGATACGCAACTGGTGCGGGAGTTTTTCGTTGCTTTGGTGAACCATAGCCGCATGACGCTGCATATTCGCCAATTGGATGGCATTAACTCCCACCACATTATTGAAGCGACATTCAAAGCCTTTGCCCGTGCCCTACGCATGGCGATCGCCATTGACCCGCGCCGCAGTCAGCACATTCCCAGTTCTAAGGGGGTGATCCAAGCTTAGGTGTGGACGTGCCCATCGGGCATAATCGCTCCCGTGAGGCGTGCCCCGGTCAGTTTCACTAGGAGGCGATTGCCTTGGCTCATCTTTGCTCCCCGTAAATCGGCACCCCGCAGATCAGCCCCACTCAAGTCAGCACCAATGAGATTAGCCTCTTGCAGGTCGGCATAGCTGAGATCTGCTTGCAGCAAATTGGCGCGAAAGAGATTGGCGTGGCGCAGGTTAGCACGGTGGAGAATCACGCGGTGCAAAAAGGCATCACTGAGATCGGCATAGCTGAGATTGGCATGGCTGAGATTGCGCCCCTCAAAGTCCTTTTCGCTCAGGTTGGCTCCCTGTAAATTCACCCCCGACATATCCTTGTGGGGAGGCGTCGTGCGGGGTGGTTCTGGGGGCGGGGGCGCGGCTGTGCGTTGGCGCTGATAGGTGCCGTAGGTGTGGTTGTGGTGTTGGCTATAGGTCTGGTGCGTCGTTTGCTGCGGCTCACGGGGCGCATGATAGCTGCGATAGGTGTAGGGATTGGATTGATAGCGTGGGGGTGGCGGCGAGGAACGATAGGTTTGCCGCTGGCTAGCAGTCCGCTGGGAGGTTTGGCTGCCGTGTCGGGCAATATGCTGCCGCAGTTGATCCCGCGCTTCATTAAACTGCTTAATTTTCTCTTGTGCCTTCTCGATTAGCCGTGTGTTGTCCTTCGGGATGCGATCGGGATGCCAAATAAACACCAAATCCCGATAAGCTCGGTTCACTTCCTCGAGGGTTGCCCCCGGCTCCAACTCCAGTACCCGGTAGCAGGTGTCTAAATCGAGCATTTTCTGACGGCTTATCATGGATATTGATGATCTTAACCACGGGACTGCTCACCTAGGGTTGCGAAAGAATGCGTTAGTATGAACTTATGTAAAGACTTTTCACTTTTCCTAGCGGAGGATGGCGATCGGTGAATAAACAATGGCGAAACGCAGGTTTATATGTTCTTCTTGCAATCGTGGTGCTGGCCTTGGCCACTGCCTTCTTTGATCGCCAACCCACGACCAAACAGACATGGCCCTACAGTGAGTTCATCCAACAGGTCGAAAATCAGCAAATCACCAAAGTCAGTATTACCCCCGACCGCTCGCAGGCGCAAGCGATTACCCAAGATGGCACGCGGGTGCTGGTCAATCTTCCCAACGATCCTGAACTGTTGGACATTCTCATTAGCAACAATGTGGACATCGCCGTCTTGCCCCAAAGCAACGATGGCTTCTGGTTCCGCGCCCTGAGCAGCTTACTGGTTCCCATTGGTTTGCTGGTACTGCTCTTTTTCCTGTTGCGGCGTGCCCAAGCAGGTCCTGGCAACCAAGCGATGAACTTTGGTAAGTCACGGGCACGGGTACAGATGGAACCCCAAACCCAAGTGACCTTTAATGATGTGGCTGGCATTGATCAGGCCAAGCTGGAACTGGGTGAAGTGGTGGAATTCCTCAAGTACGCCGATCGCTTTACCGAAGTGGGCGCCAAAATTCCCAAGGGGGTTCTCCTTGTCGGGCCTCCCGGAACGGGTAAAACCCTGCTTGCGCGGGCAGTGGCTGGTGAAGCGGGCGTTCCCTTCTTCTCAATTTCCGGTTCTGAGTTTGTGGAAATGTTCGTTGGGGTGGGTGCCTCACGGGTGCGCGACCTCTTTGAACAAGCCAAAGCCAATGCCCCTTGTATTGTCTTCATTGATGAGATTGATGCCGTCGGTCGCCAGCGCGGTGCTGGTCTGGGGGGGGGCAATGATGAACGGGAGCAAACCCTCAACCAACTGCTGACGGAAATGGATGGCTTTGAGGGGAATACGGGCATCATTATTATTGCTGCAACGAACCGTCCGGATGTTTTGGATGCAGCACTATTGCGTCCGGGGCGTTTTGACCGTCAAGTGGTGGTGGATCGTCCGGATTACAAAGGTCGCCTCGATATTCTCAAGGTTCATGCCCGTGGCAAAACCCTCGCTAAGGATGTGGATCTCGATAAAATTGCCCGCCGTACCCCTGGCTTTACCGGTGCGGATCTCTCGAACCTACTCAATGAAGCGGCCATTCTGGCGGCTCGCCGCAACCTGACTGAAATCTCCATGGATGAGATTAACGATGCCATCGATCGCGTCCTCGCTGGGCCTGAGAAAAAAGACCGTGTCATGAGCGATCGCCGCAAGAAGTTAGTCGCCTACCATGAGGCGGGTCATGCCCTTGTCGGTGCCCTGATGCCCGACTACGATCCCGTTCAAAAAGTGAGCATCATTCCCCGGGGGCGGGCAGGTGGTCTGACTTGGTTTACTCCCAACGAGGATCAGATGGATTCGGGTCTCTATAGCCGTGCCTACCTGCAAAACCAAATGGCCGTTGCCCTTGGGGGTCGCATTGCTGAAGAAATTGTCTTTGGTGAAGAGGAGGTGACAACCGGTGCCTCAAACGACCTGCAACAGGTGGCACGGGTGGCTCGCCAAATGGTTACCCGCTTTGGCATGAGCGATCGCCTAGGACCTGTGGCCTTGGGACGGCAAACCGGGAATGTCTTCCTTGGCCGCGACATTATGGCAGAACGGGACTTCTCCGAGGAAACGGCTGCCACCATTGATGACGAAGTGCGCAATCTCGTCGAGCAAGCCTATCGTCGTGCCAAAGAGGTCTTGGTGAACAACCGCCACGTCCTTGACCAAATTGCCCAAGTGCTGATTGAAAAAGAAACAATCGATGCGGAGGAACTCCAAAGCATCTTGGATCGCAACGATGTGAAGATGGCAACGATTCCCTAGGCTTGCCCTTTGCGATCGCCCAAAGGGTCGTGCTAATGTAGTATTCCTTGGGACTGCGGGCATGGTTTAATGGTAAAACCCTAGCCTTCCAAGCTAGAGACGCGGGTTCGATTCCCGCTGCCCGCTTAACACTCAACTCCTTGAAGAACCTGCATTTTGGCGTATTGCAAAGACTCTGGGATGCTCTTTCAAAGTCTCAAAATAGGCTCAAACTGGATTTAGCACCCTATTCTATTGGTGGCCTATGGCTCAGCCACTTCGGCTAGGATAGCGCTTCTGGATTGATGAATGATTCTCACTGAAAATCTCAATGTCCTCTGGGCGAGCGTCCTCTTTGAAACCCTCTATCGCTTAGGACTGCGGACAGTCGTTCTCTCGCCGGGATCACGTTCGGGACCATTGGCGATCGCGGCTGCTGCCCATCCCCATCTTGAGGCCCTGCCGATTCTTGACGAACGCTCGGCAGCTTTTTTTGCCCTTGGCCTTGTCCAACAGCAGGGACGACCCGTTGCCCTTGTCTGCACTTCAGGTACTGCTGCGGCCAATTTCTATCCCGCGATTATTGAAGCAAGCCTTAGTCATTTACCGTTAATTGTGCTGACCGCCGATCGCCCCCCCGAATTGCGCTTTTGCCAAGCGGGACAAGCCATTGATCAGGTGCATCTCTATGGTCATGCCGTACGTCACTATCGCGAACTAAGTCTGCCGGAACTTGCTTTGCTGCCCTACCTGCGGCAAACCCTCTGCCATAGCTGGCAAACTGCCCTCTGGCCAGATCCAGGCCCAGTACATTTGAATATTCCTCTACGGGATCCCCTTGACCTGCGCTCTGAGGCCAATTTTCATGGGGCACTTCCTGAAAACTTCTTTGATCAGGTGCAGCCCTTTGTGCCGCCTCGGGTTGTCACCGCTCTCCCTTGGCAAACATGGCAACAGATGCAGCGGGGGTTGATTATTGCGGGACCCAGTCATGGGGTGGAGCCTTTGGCGGAAGCGGACGCGATTGATCGCCTGAGTCGGTTTCTGCAGTGGCCAGTGCTTGCCGATGCCCTCTCCTGCGCACGGGGACTGCCCCACGGCATTACCCATTACGATCTGCTGCTGCGAAATGGCCACCTACGGGAATCCTTGCGTCCTGAAGCAGTGATTCAACTGGGACCGCTACCCACCAGTAAAGCCCTGCGGGAGTGGCTCAGTGCCTGCGATCCGCTGATCTGGTGCCTTGACCCCACGGGCGATAACAACAATCCCCTCCATGGCCGCTGTCAGACGCTGGCGATCGCCCCCCAAGATCTGGACTGTCCCCCCGACCCCCTACCCCCCAATCCCTACCTCAAGGACTGGCAAGACCACGATCAACGAGTACATGAGCAACTGAAGCGAACCTTGGAGGCCATTGATTGGTTCTGTGAGGCCAAGCTGATTTACCATCTGCCGCAGTGGTTGCCATCGCAAACGGCGATTTTTGTGGCCAGTAGTATGCCCGTGCGCGATGTTGAGAGTGTTTGGCGGGCGAGCGATCGCCACCATCGTTTTTACTTTAATCGAGGCGCCAACGGCATTGATGGCACATTATCTAGTGCCCTTGGGGTTGCCCATCGCGGTCAGCCCACCCTCTTGATCACGGGGGATTTGGCCTGCTTGCACGATACCAATGGCTGGCTGATCACGCCCCAGTTTCAAGGGTGTCTAACCGTACTGCTGATCAATAACAACGGCGGTGGTATTTTTGAGCATCTACCGATTCGGCGGTTTGATCCACCCTTTGAGAGCTTTTTTGCCACCCCCCAAGCGGTCAATTTTGCCCAGCTTGCAGCGGCCTACGGCATTCCCTATCACTGCTTACAGGACTGGGCGGATGTGAAAACCCAACTTTCCCTTGCCCCTTGGCCAAAGGTACGACTTTTGGAATTTAAGAGCGATCGCCAGCAAAACGCCCAATGGCGCCAGCAGGTACTGGCTCACCTCACAATTTAACTTGCGGTACCTCAGTGGCTATGGATGTGGTGGGAGAGCAACTGCTCCTCTAGCGCCGCAATCTGATTGTAGGCCGCCGTGAGTTGTGCCGTCAGCCGTTGAATTTGCACCTCTGGACTCAGGGGGCGATCGCCACTGAGGTTGCGTGTTTGGCTATAGTCATCATCCACCAGAATATCCTTGTGTTCTGGGGTACTCACCAAAGGACGCGGTTTGGGCAGAGGATTCTGCTCAGTAGGGGTTACAGGCAGAGGCTTGAGCCGCCCCTCCTCTAGAGCCTTAGAAACCTTTTGGTTGAGTTGTTCAACGATCTGGTAGAGGGCATCAATTTTGTTACTCAGAACCAGAATCTGCTTATGTAATAAATCCACAGGCCAAATCCTCTCGTGGTGGAATGCTGTAGTTGTCAACTCAACTGCCTCTAGGGAAAATAGCGGTGCGAGGCATCACCAACCCTAGGCACTAGAAATACACTTGATAGAGTAGGCATTTCCCCAAGCGTAGGATGCCTAGCGTCAGGAGCATCGAGTGCGGAGACCAAGCTTGCCGAGAAACAAGGGTATTACTATAGATCCAGCCTAGGGAAAGTCACTCGCCAATGGCAACTTTTTCAAAAAGACTTAAGACCAAGTAAACTTTTGTAAAAGTATGGATTGTTTTATCAATGCAGAACACCTGCCGACAAGCAATATTCTTCAGGAACTTCACACTTGGCTGAGCGAGGGTAGCTAGCTTCTGGTCTCTCACTTGTTGTTTGATATGGGTTGATCAACGTTCTATCAACTGCCCTAGCCTTTGGAGACAGACGGTGGAAATTCAGCGACTAACCCTAAAAAATTTTAAGACCCACCGCGATCGCACGTTTGAGTTTCTGCCCGGTGTGAATGTCATCTGTGGCGAGAATGGTGCGGGCAAAACCAGTATTTTTGAAGCCATTGCTTGGGTTCTCTTTGATGCCACCTCGGGCTATGGCAGTGGCTTTAATAAGGCGATTATTCGCAAGGGTGCTAAACGCGCCGAAGCCACAGTTCAGTTTATCTCGGCAGCAGATGGTCGCTCCTATGTGGTACGGCGCAATACGCAAATGGGGTACGCGATTTATGACCCCCAAGTGGGAGACCTCGGTCTTTCGTTGCGTGAAGATGTGCAGGTGTGGTTGCAGGAGCACCTTGGTATCCGCAGTGCCTTTCCGCTTCGGGATCTCTTTGAGCAGATCATTGGCATTCCCCAAGGGATGATCACGGCGGATTTTCTCAAGCCACCCGCCCAGCGGCGGCAAGTTTTTGAACCGATTTTGCAAGTCAGTGACTATCGCCAAGCCTTTGACAATGCCCTTGCCCTCGTGAATTTTTCCCAAGAGCGGGTGGTGTCCCTAGAGCGGCAGTTGGCTGTGCAAAAGCAGGAACTGGCCACGCGATCGCAATATGAACAACAGGCAACCGCCTTGGCAGCGGAGCTAGAGCGCGATCGCCAGCAGTGCGAGGAATTACACCAACAATGTCAGGCCTTAGCCACCGAAAAACAGCAATACGAAGCTGCCGTTGAAACGCTGAACCGTCTTGCGCAAACCTGTCAGCGCCTCGAAGCCCAACTGCGTCAGCAGGAGGAACTCTGTCGCGATCGCCAGCGCCAGTTGGCCGCAGCTCGCAATAGCCAAGCCCAGTGCCAGCAACTGCAATCCGACTATGATCGCTATCGGCAGCAAGAGAGCCGCTACCAAGAACTTGAGCAGCAACTACGGGGACGAGCTGCCCTTGAGCAGAACATTCGCAAGCTAGAGCAGCAGCAACAAAAGCTGGCCACCCAATTAGCTAGTATTGAAAGCCAACGCCAAGCGATCGCCACCATTGCCAGTCAACTTGCTGCCCTTGAACCCCAAATTGCTGCTGCCGACGCCCTCGATGCCGAAATTGCCCCCCTTGAGGCGCGCTACCAGCAAGCCCAGCAGGCGGATCAAGAACTGCGCCACCTCAAGCAACAAGCGGCAACGTTGCAAGCCCGCCTTGAGAAAATTGCGCAACAGGTGCAAGCCCTAGAGCAACAGCGTCCCATAGCCGCCACCTTGAGCGCTAAACAGGCAGAACGGGAGCGACTCCAAGCCCAACTCAGCCACGCCACCGCCGCCCATGCCTTTGCTGCTACCCTCGATCCCATTCTCAAGAGAGCGCAAACCCAAGCCACGGAAACGGATCCCCTTGTAGCGGCGGCGATCGCCGAACTCACTGCCGCTCAGCAATTTGCTCTAGTTCGCCCTGCCATTGAACAGGGGCTAACGGCACTCCAACAGCTGCAGGAGAACTACCATTGGCTTTTGGATCAACTCACGGCACTGCGACAAACCCTCACAGATCCTGCCGCTATTCCCGCCCTCAACCAAACGTTAAAACAGTTAGAAACTGACATTGCCCGTGCTGCCGCCGCAGAACGATCCCTCTTGCAAGCCCAAGCCCTTGAGGAGGAACGCAGCCGTTTGGCAGCAGAGCTTAAGCAGTTGAGCGATCGCCAGCAAACCGTAGAACCCCTAAGCAAAGAACTCACTGATTTAGAACGCCGCTTGAACGAGTTACGGGAAGAACGCGCCAACCTTGGCCAACCCCATGCCCAGCGCCAACTGTTACTGGAGCAGCAGGCAGCAGCCCCCCAACTGGAAGCCGACTACGCACGTTTGGGTACCGAACAGGCCACCCTACAAGCTCGCCTCACCCCCCTTTATGAGGAACGCCAACACTATGCCACCCTTGAGGAACAGCGGCAACAGCTTAGCGATGAGCTAGCTAGACTACGTCCCAGCTATGATACCTATCTCCAACACCAGCAGCAGGCCGCCCAAGTAGAAAGCTATGAAGCGGCCCTGAAAACAGCTATGCAAGCCGCCCATGAGTTGAAAGCTGCCCTTGCCAAAGCCCAAGCAGAGTACAACACCCAAGAGCAGCGGGTGGATTTAGCCGCTCTGGAAGCCGTGCGCGATCGCTACGAAAACCTACACCGCGAGTATCAACGGCTCCTTGGTGCGATTCCTGAAAAAGAAAAGCAGTACCAAAGCTGCCTTGCCACCCTCAAGCATCTTGATGAAGTCGCCACCGAACAGGAAAAGACACTGCAAAAGCTCGTAGCGGCACAAAAACACCACTCTCTGATTGAGACGGCCCGCGAGATTTTCAAAAAGAGTGGCCCCCGCGTTAGTGAAGCCTATCTGCACACCGTTTCCAGCGAAGCCGATCGCCTGCTGCGCGAACTTCTCAACCGTCCCGATGTGGCGCTCCAGTGGACATCGGACTATGAGATTCAGGTGAATGAAGGCGGCTACTGGCGACCCTTCAAAAGCCTCTCCGGCGGTGAGCAAATGTGTGCGGCTCTTGCGGTGCGCTTAGCCCTGCTGCGGGTACTGGTCAACACCGACATTGCCTTCTTTGATGAACCGACCACCAATATGGATCAGGTGCGCCGCCAACAACTGGCCGAGAGCCTAAGCAATCTCAGAAGTTTTCATCAACTTTTTGTGATTAGCCACGATGCAACCTTTGAAGCCCTCACCGAGCACACGATCCATCTGGAGCGATCGCTCCCTTAGGCGTAGGCCGTGTGGAGTGCCCACCAAATGAGTGCCGCAATAAAGCCAAGAATCAAAACGGCAGAAATCGCGATCATCGCTGGGCTGTCGGCACCATCAAACTTCATAATGCCGCGATTAAAATCCGTGGCCATAGGAATAAACTCCAAGCACCATTGAATCCACAGTAACCAAATTAATTTTAGGCTGCTTTTCTGGCAGTGGGGTTGAGGATAACGACTTGTTACGATTTGTGGCGCTCCCTAAAAACCCTCTTAAATGTGATCAATATCACAGCAGCCCTAGGTGAAACAGGCAAAGGTAGAAGTAAGCACACAGCCTAGACCACTTGTTGAAGTGTCACGTTTTGTAACGTTGCTCCTGCCCTAACTCAAGCTGAAGGCGGGGAGGATTCAGATTTGCAGAGGGGATGATTTCTTGAGGGCTGTTGAAATACGGGGGATAGAGGTAATGAATAGCCTGCAACAGGAACGTCACGTTTTAATTTTGAATACCGTGGGTGGCCGGCGGGCGATCGCCCTTGAGGCAGCGGCCTACTCCCTTGGGCGCGATGAGAGTAATGCCATTGTTATTGACTTTGAAACGGTTTCTCGCCAGCACGCTATTCTCCTGCGGGTACCTGTCCCCGGTACCACCAGCTACCGCTATCGTTTGGTGGATGGCAATGCCAATGGTAAGCCCAGTACCAACGGCACCTTTGTCAATGGCAAGCGCATCAGTAGCCATGAATTGCAGCACGGCGATGTGATTCTCTTTGGTCGTAAAGCCAAGGCTTCCTATCTCATGCTCTCGATGGCGGATACCGAGTTCAGCCAATATCTGCAATCCATTGCCTTCCAAAGCATTAAATCCGATCTGCGGGGTGCCAAGGAAACCCTTGTGGGTATGGAGCTAAGTGGCGAACTGCGGCGAACCCCGAGCCGTGAATTGGTGGCAGCGGCAGCCACGCAGTTACATCCTGAAGCCGAATCCGCAAAAGAGACCTTGGCCAGTGAGAGCGACAGGGAGCCGCAGGGGAACAACAAAGAAACCGTCCATGAAAAAGAGAGCCAAGGCTCAAAAACCAGCCTCGTGGGTCTAGGGGCGATCGCCCTTGTGGTTGTTGCCATTATCGCAGGAGCCGTCTGGCGATCGGGCTTCTCCCCCAGTCAACCGCAGGGTACACCACCTGCCACTCAAAACCGCAACTAGCTCAACCCAGATCCTGCATTGCTTTGATAAATAGTTTCAAAGTATAAACAATTCCGTATAACAGTCGTTCCCCTGAGTGCCTTTGCTAAAATGAAAGCAATATGGAATGCGTTCTACAACTGCCTGTGGGGTTGCGATCGCTCTAAAGTCATGAGTTAAGCGGACAAACAGACAGACATTTCAAAAGCCAGTTTTAGGAGAGCTTAAATGACAAAGCGGGATCATAGCAAAGTTTATAGTGTCACACTGGTCAATGAAGCAAGAGGCTTGAATAAAACCATTCGTGTTCATGCCGACGAGTATATTCTTGATGCTGCCGAAGCCCAGGGCATTGCTTTGCCCTACTCCTGCCGCGCCGGTGCCTGCGTCAACTGTGCTGGTCGGATCATCAAAGGGACGGTGGATCAGTCGGATCACTCCTTTTTAAAGCCCAAGGAGTTGGATGCTGGATTTGTGCTGCTGTGTGCGGCCTATCCCACATCCGATTGCGTGATCTCAACCCACGAAGAAGATAACTTACTGAACTTGACTTAATCTTCTTTTAGTTAATTTCGTCATTATTATCGCTCAAAAATTAAGTACCCCCTAGGAGCAGAACCACAAGTTTTTCTATGTGGTCTTTTATCTTTTATTAGTTATTGGCATTGCCGTCGGTGTAATACAAGGTTATTCAACGGTTACTGACTTGGCGAGGTTGCGGGGTTGATCGACATCTAAGCCACGGCGGGCAGCAATGTGATACGCCAACAGTTGCAGGGGGATCACCGTCAGGATGGGGGAGAGAAGCTCATCGACCTCGGGTACAGGTAAAAGGTTATCGAAGGTGTGCTGGGCTTCGACCCCGTCGAGGGGGGTGACACCAATGAGGCGGGCATCGCGGGCACGGGCTTCTTGGGCATTGGAGAGGACTTTCTCAAAGACACTGCCGGGCATGGCGATCGTGACCACCGGTACTTTGGCATCGAGGAGGGCGATCGGGCCATGTTTCATCTCACCCGCAGGATACCCCTCGGCATGGATATAGCTAATTTCCTTGAGTTTGAGGGCACCTTCGAGGGCAATGGGAAAGTTGATGCCGCGTCCCAAAAAGATAAAGTCTTGGGTCTCGGAAAAGTCATGGGAGAGAGCTTCAATATAGCGTTCTTGGCTTTCTAAAATTTGCTCCATCTGGGCAGGCAATTGGCGCAAGCCAGTGACGAGTTCCGCCAAGCGGGAGCGATCGCAAGACTGCCGCTGCCATGTCAATTCTAGGGTCAGCAGATAGAAGGCCATCAACTGGGCAACGAATGTTTTTGTGGCGGCTACGCCAATTTCAATACCGGCACGGGTATCAATAATGTGGGGCACCAGATGCCCAAGACTACTTTCTGGGCGATTGGTAATCCCCAGCAAACGAGGTTGGAGAGCGCCCGCGAGTCCTTGGCGGCGTTTTAGCTCCATCTCTAGAGCGGCAAGGGTATCGGCTGTTTCCCCAGACTGGGTGACACCAATGGTCAGGGTATGGGGTAGCAGGGGCGGCGGCGCGTAGCGAAACTCTGAGGCATATTGCACACTGGTGGGAATCTGGGCGATTTGCTCAAGAAGATATTTGCCCACAAGGCTGGCGTGCCAACTGGTGCCACAGGCAACAATTTGAATGTGCTGCAGATTTTCGAGGAGGCTGGGGTCTAGGTGCAATTGCACCGGGCTAAAGGAACTGTTCTCATCCCAATCGGCTCGCAAATAGTCCTCTAAACAGGTGCGCACCACCCCCGGCTGCTCATAGATTTCCTTGAGCATGTAGTGCTTAAAGCCCTGCTTTTCCACCATGACGGGGTTCCAGTTGAGGGTGCGAGGGGTTTTGCGTAGGCGATGTCCCGCAAAGTCATAGACTTCAACCCCTGTGGGCGTCAACCGAGCCAGTTCGCCATTTTCCAGCGGCAATACAGCACGGGTATAGGGAATGATCGCTGGGGTATCGGAGGCGCAGAAGAATTCCCCTTGGCCAAAACCAATCACAAGAGGAGCTTGCTGCCGGGCCACGATCAATTCATCGGGATAATCTGCACAGATAACGGCGATCGCAAACGCCCCTTCCAATTGATGCACAGCTTGACGCACTGCTTCTAGGAGGCCATTGGCGGTGGGGGCCTCAGGCAACGCTTCGGCAATCAGGTGGGGAATGACTTCTGTATCGGTTTCGGAGCGGAAAATGTGCCCCCGCGCTTGGAGTTGCTCCCGCAGTTCACGGTAGTTTTCAATGATGCCATTTTGCACCACGGCTAGGCGATCGCGGCTGTCGCGATGAGGGTGGGCATTGTGTTCCTCTGGTTTACCGTGGGTCGCCCAACGGGTGTGGCCAATGCCAACATGGGCAACAATGTCGAGCTGTTCAACTTTTTCGGCTAAGTTGTGGAGTTTGCCCTTGGCGCGCACACAGAGGAGTTCGCCCTCATTGAGGGTGGCAATGCCAGCGGAATCATAGCCCCGATATTCCAGCTTTTGCAGCCCCTGAAGCAGGACTTGGGTTGCTCGCTGTGGGCCAATATAACCAACAATGCCACACATAATTGATAGACCTCGTAAGCTGAGAGAAAGAGGAGTGCTCTAACGACGGCTGGCAAATTGCGGCAGTTCCACCTGTGACCGTTTGAGGGGGAGTCGCGAACGGGAGGCAAAGCGTTCTTTGGTGAATTCGGCTTGCCACGGTTGAATACCAATGGGTTGAATCGAACGCGGATGGGAAACTGCTGGCATGGTGATCGCGTCTAAGGGTTTCGAGGCGGTTCTGGAGGGAACCTGAACGCGGTGAATTGTCCTGTGCCAAGAGGTTTCAATCTGGCGGCGAGAATTGGCGATCGCTTGCCATTCTTGATCATCCATGTTCCAGTCTGTTTTGTGCCACTCACTCATCACCCAACACCCACACCTTAATGACATGTTATTATTCGGATTTTTATGAACTAGATTATCGGAATTTTAACAAAAGGCAAGCTTTGGGCAAAAATTGTCACAGGATGCTAGGGGGACAGCCTGTAACTCCCGTCACCTGCTGTGTTGAGCAATTACGCCAATCCGCTAGGGTCCATGCGCTTTCAGTGCAACTCAAGACACTTCACAAACTGGTACGTGCCTAGGCTGCATCTCCTCTCGCAGAATTCCTCATTCATACAGTGGGGTCGTTCATTGCCGTATCTTTTACAGCCAAGTGCCGTAGTGCCACAATACCCTAAACGGCCTATCACTGGAGATGCACAGCCATGAACCTACGGGAACTCCTGACGGCGGCAGAGATTACGCCGAGTTTTGAGCATCCTGCCCTCGATCAAGAGGTGAAGTCCCTGAGTACGAATTCTTGGGAGTGTCAGCGTGGCTCGTTGTTTATTGGCATGCCTGGCACGCGGGTGAATGGGGGCAATTTTTGGCCAAGTGCCTTGGCAGCTGGGGCGATCGCGGCTGTGGTGTCTCCGCAAGCCAAACCCCGTGAGGGAGATGCCTGTGTGATTGTGGCGCCCGATATTGAGCGTGCCTGTGGTCGGCTCGCGGCTGCTTTTTATCATTACCCCAGCCAGCATCTCAGCCTGCTAGGGGTTACGGGTACCAACGGCAAAACAACCACCACCCACTTGGTGGAACATCTCCTCAACAGTGTGGGCTATCCAACGGCACTCTTGGGAACGCTCTACAGTCGCTGGCCGGGACACTGTGAGATTGCCAGTCATACCACGCCCTTTGCGGTGACCCTTCAGGAACAATTAGCGGCAGCAGTCGCAGCGGGCTGTCGGTTTGGGGTGATGGAGGTGAGTTCCCATGCCTTGGCGCAGGATCGGGTGTGGGGCTGTCAGTTTGAGGTGGCGGCTTTTACCAACTTGACCCAAGATCATCTGGATTATCACCGCGATCTGGAGGACTATTTTGCCGCTAAGGCCAAGCTCTTTACTGCTGACTATCTCAAGGGTCGAGCAATTCTCAATGGCGATGATCCCTTTGGGCAGCGACTGGCTCAACAGTTGCCGCGCGATCGCTACTGGACCTATGGCCTCAGCGAAGATGCCGATTTTCGGGCTGAGCATCTCACCTATCGTGTCAATGGCGTGACGGGCACGGTTCATACCCCTATCGGTAGCGGCACCCTAGACTCGCCGTTGGTGGGACAGTTTAATGTGGCCAATGTGCTGGCGGCGATCGCCATGGGGGCAGCGGTAGGACTCCCCCTAGAATCGATGCTGAAGGCGATTCGTGACTTTGCGGGGGTACCGGGGCGGATGGAGCAGGTGCGCATTAGCCCAGACCAAGAGATTACGGTTCTTGTGGATTATGCCCATACCCCCGATAGCCTTGAGAACTTGTTAAAAGCTGCCCGTCCCTTTATTCCCGGTAAGCTAATCTGTGTCTTTGGTTGTGGGGGCGATCGCGATCGTACCAAGCGTCCCCAGATGGGAGCCATTGCCGCTCGCCTTGCGGATCAAGTGGTGGTGACATCCGATAACCCGCGCACCGAGGATCCCCGCCGCATTCTTGATGACATCCTTGCCGGTATCCCACCGCAAACGCCGCTGATCGTTGAGGCCGATCGCCGTCAAGCGATTCTGCAAGCCATTCTGAGGGCAGCGCCGGGTGATGGCGTGATCATTGCTGGCAAAGGTCATGAGGACTACCAAATTCTGGGCACTGAAAAAGTTCACTTCGACGATCGCGAGGAAGCCCGTACTGCCCTCGAACAGCGACGCAAACAACAACTGAATCAAGGCTAACGTGCCACAATAGGGGATTGTTGTTCCACAGCGAGCAGATTGTGATTGAGGCAGAGGTTCACCGCCAATTACGGGCATTTTTACGCAGCAGTGGCGATCGCCGGTGGCCTCACCATCTCACCTTGGCGCGGCTGGTTGCCCGTGCCCTACGGCTGCAGCGGGGGTGTTTACTTCAAGTCACTCAGCGGGCAGTGTTGCAACATCGCTATGGCCTGAGTTATCTGCTGCCGCTGCTGTTGTATCCTGAACCTGCCCTGCTCGTCGTCCCCCAAGAGCGACTGACACGACTACTGCACCAAGAAATTCCTGAACTCCTCACCTTCCTTGCGGTTGCGAAACCGATTCAGCATAGCCCGTACCCGCAGCCAGCCTTTGAGGGGGTGCTTGTAATGAGCCTCGAGGACTGGTGTCGCCACGCCACCGCCCATCCCAACGTTGTCACGATCATTGATGGCATTGAAGCCTTGCCCCAAATTGCCCAGCAGCAGATGACCTGCACCATTACCACCAGCGATTGGGAGCACCTGAAACTCGCGATTCCCAGCGCCGTTGGTGCGATTCGCCAAGTCTATGCCCAGTTGGTGCAGCACCTCTTTCAGCGGCCTCAGAATCCCTACGGCGACTATCTGCTCACCCCTACAGAACAGCAACCGCTCCTTGAACTCCTGCATCAATGGCCGCAGGCGCTGCCTCCCCAATGGTCGCAATTGCGGGACTACCTCAACCGCAGTGACACGGTGATTTGGGGACGGCGCCACCCCACGGTGGGGTACTTCAGCCTCCAAGGACACCCCCTCAGTTTCCGCGCCTATTTTAAGGATCTTTGGTCGCAAGCGCCTTTTGTCCTCATCGGCAGCGGCCCCGATACAGACTCCCCTCTAGCCTATGTGCAGCAGGAACTAGGGATTCCGCCCCAAACGACGATTAAATTTGCCAGCGATCGCCACAGTGAAGCGATTACCCTTGCGATCTCCGAAGACTTACCTCTCCCCAACACCCCGGAATTTGCCCCAGCCGTCCTGCGGCGTCTCTACGATCTTATTGGCACGATTGGCCATCGGCGGGCGGTGATCCTTGTGAGTGATGTGCCGCTGCGGGAACAGTTGGCCACCCAATTGGCTGCCCTCTACGGTTCACGGGTACAGGTGGAGACCCCCAACCTCGACACGAACACGATTTTAGTGACGGGGGAAGCCTTTTGGCTGCGTCATGGGGCGCAGTTGCCTTGCCCGGCGCTGTTTGTCTTGACCACACTGCCCTTGCCCTCGCCGGAAAAAGCGGTGGTAAGTGCCCGCATTGAATGGCACAAGCAGCAAAAACAGGATTGGTTTCGCCAGTATCTCTTGCCAGAGTGCTTGACGATATTGGATCGCGCCCTTGCCCCTGTGCGTCAGGATGAAACGCTGGTGGCGATTTTGGATCGGCGGCTCACGGAGCGCAGCTATGGTCGGGAAATTCTCCAGAGTCTCAGTCCCTACAACCGCGTTAGCGATCGCGCCCGATCACGGCGTTGAGCTTGCCACTGCGAAAGCCTTCCAGATCTAAGGTGACATAGGTAAACCCTAGCGCTTGAAAGTGGCTCACCAGCTTTTCAAGATCGATCATTGTCACAAAGTGGGCAATCTGCGCTTGGGGCACCTCAATGCGCGCCGTATCGCCATGACTGCGGACGCGGCACAGTTCCCAGCCCTGCTTGCGCAGGTAGTATTCGGCATGACCCACCCGTTGCAGCTTGGCAGGGGTAATTTCCTCACCGTAGGGAAAGCGCGAACTCAGGCAGGGTTGAGCAGGTTTATTCCACCACGGCAAACCCAAGGATTTGGCAATTTCGCGCACCTCGAGTTTGGTAATCCCCACCTCGGCAAGGGGCGATCGCACCCCCCGTTCCTTGGCTGCGGCAATACCGGGGCGATAGTCTTGGAGGTCATCAGCATTTACACCATCGAGAATGTAGTCATAGCCCCACGCCTGTGCCAGTTCCCGCAGGCGATCGTGGAGTTCACTTTTGCAGAAATAACAGCGATTCACCGGGTTCGTGGCGTAGTTGGGATTGTCCAGTTCATGGGTTTCAATGAGTTCATGGCGAATGCCGATGGCCGCCGCCTGAATGCGGGCATCCTCTAGATCCGCTGGAAAGAGCGAGGGGGACACCGCCGTGACTGCCACCGCGCGATCGCCCAAGACATCCTGAGCAACTTTGGCCACAAGCGTACTATCAATGCCGCCAGAGTAGGCAATCAAGGCTTGATCGAGTTCGCCAATGAGATCCCGTAAGGCCGCTAGTTTGTCCACGCCCATCACCGACCAATGTTCCGAGAATTCTGCTCCTACAGTGTAGCTTAGGGATAGACGCAGCAAGCTCAAGCGCCCATTAAGCAAATGCTGCGAGTGCTCCCCCCTGCTCTACAATAAAATCACGAACTAATAACCGCTGATTGCTCGGGAGAACCTATGGGAATTTTCAATGGCATTATTGAGTTTCTTAGCAATATCAACTTTGAAGTGATTGCCCAACTGACCATGATTGCCATGATTGGCATTGCAGGGCCGGCAATTATCTTCCTATTGGCTGTGCGGCGCGGCAATTTGTAGGCCATTGTTTTGCCAAGAATTAGGAAGTCTCCCACCTTTGCGCTAGCCGTGCCAAATCCTTAGCTTGCAGCTGATACCAGCGTTGCAATCGTGTTAGTTCTGCGGTAATGCTCAGGGTGGGAGCAAATCCTTCACAGCCATAGCCCAAATGGCGCAGGATCGCTACAAGCGTACAGGGAGCAATCCAATAGGTTTGACTCAAGGCTAAAAGATTCACCTTAGTCTGTTCTTTGAGGTCATTTTGAATTGAGAGGATGAGGGTTGTCAGCGGAGCGATCGCCGGTCGTTGGCACCCTACATAGACCATTTCTGGTTGGGCAATGGCCAAGAGCCAACGCAAGTGGGTGGCAGAGGGCGGCAGTGACCAGAGAATGAGGGTGCGACAGCGATCGCGGGGGCGATCGTAGTGAATGGCTGCTGTGGTTAAGTTCGGGGGAACCTCAGGGCGGCCATAGCCATAGAGCAAGACATTGTCCCGCAACTGCGGCAGGAGCGTTGTCAAAGGCGGTAGGGGTTGCCAATGGGGAAGCGGGTGACTGGGCGGATTAGGGACGTACCACGCCAGTGAGGGTTTGACCCCCTTGAGTTCGAGTTCCAACTGGGTTTCGCCATTCCAAGTGTGGGCTGTGAGGTGATAGGCAATATCGACCGTGGTGGGCAACGGAAAAAATTGTCCCCAGCGCCAAGCCTTAGCGGTCATCTGCCGCCCATTCTGCTCTAGGGTGAGTTGCAGATGTTCCCGCTGCTGACCCATGGGTGCTTGTTCGAGAATCTTGACCCCGCGACTACAGAAAATTGGCTGCGGATTCTCACTGCCAAAGGGTTGCAGTTGCTCTACTTGGGTATAGAAGTCCCACGTCAGCTGCTCAAAGGAGACTTCGGCATCAAGGGTAACAAGGGGACGCAGATCCTCTGGTTTGAGACAGGTTTGGGCAAAGGCTCGCAGGCGATCGCGCCAAGTCGCTAAATGCTCTGCCCGTAGGCTAAACCCCCCGGCTGCCCTATGACCGCCATATTTCAAGAGCAGATCCTTGGTCGCTTCAAGGGCCTCAAAGACATGGAATTCGGGAATGCTGCGAATTGAGCCGCGAATGGTTGTCTCATCTTCATAGGTGCCAATAAACACCGGTACGCCGTAGCGCTCCACGAGCCGCGAGGCAACAATGCCAATGACCCCATGGTGCCAGTCGGGCTGGACGATCACTAAGACCCACTCCTGTTGGGGATCAAAGCCCGTCTCTTCAAGGTGGGCGATCGCCTGTCTCTCAATCTCAGCACAGAGTTCCTGACGGCGACGGTTGGTTTCCTCACACAGGGCTGCCAGTTCCTGAGCACGCTGCGGATCCTCGGTGGTCAGCAGGTCAATCACCACTTGGGGATCACCAATGCGGCCAATGGCATTGATGCGTGGTCCCAGCCGAAACCCTACCGCTGTGGGCTTGAGGGCGGTATTCTGGGCTGGCAAACAACCCGCCATCTGCATCAGCGCTTGCACCCCCACAAGAGAAGAGGTGGGAATTGTTTGTAACCCCTGCTTGACCCAGCGGCGATTCACCCCCATCAAGGGCGCCAAATCCGCGATCGTGCCTAGGGTACACAGTTCCCGCAAAGGCCGCACCAGTTCCCGCCAGTTGCCCAGTCGCTGTGCTAGGGACAGAGCAAGGATATAGGCCATCCCCACCCCAGCGAGGGTATGGTAAGGGGATGTTGGCGGCACCAGTTTCGGATTGAGAATGGCATGGGCAGGGGGCAGTTGCTCCGGCACATCGTGGTGATCGGTCACAATCACCGTCAGCCCCAGTTCCCGTGCCTTGAGAATGGGCTGGTGGGCAGCAATGCCGTTGTCCACGGTGAGAATCAGTTTCACACCGCGCTCGTAGCAGTCTTGAACAATCCGCTCATTAATGCCGTAGCCTTCCTGCATGCGGGAGGGAATTTCATAGTCAATGTCGGCTCCCAAATGGCGCAGCGCACGCAACAGCAGAGCGGTACTGGTCATGCCATCAGCATCGTAATCGCCACAAATGGTCATTTTGTCACCGCGGGCGATCGCCTGCTGCAGGAGTTCCACTGCCAGATCAAGGTCGGGAAAGACCGTTTGCGGTGGCGGTAGCGCTAGAGTTTCCGGCTCGAGAAAGGCCTGTACCGCTTCTGGAGTCGTCAGACCCCGCCGCAGATAAATTTCCGCTAGTGATGCGGGGCAACCCAAGGCCTGCCTCAAGGCGTCACAAGACTCGAGATCAATGGGTGGCAAGAGCCAACGTTGCTGGGGAAGGGCACCCATAATGCGGCGGGGGGAGATAGGCAAAGCGATAACCCCAATGCTAACTTGAGCGTGGCTTCGGTTGACAGACCGAAAAAATAGAATAATAATCGTTACCATTCTCATTTAGCCTTGGTGAATTCCCGAGGCCGTGTCTTGGTGTGAGGTAAGGAGGTCAGTGATGGAAAAATCCCTAACAACGGTTATGGTGGCTGCCATTCACCTTGCACTACTCAGTCCAGCCGCTGTTGCTGAACCTAGGATGCCCGCTCCCGCCAGCATCGGACAGGTGACCTCTGTCTCCCAACTGTCTGACGTGCGCCCCACCGATTGGGCCTATCAAGCCCTTGCGTCCCTTGTGGAAAAGTACGGCTGTATTGCTGGCTATCCCGATGGCACCTTTCGGGGCAACCGTGCCCTGACGCGGTTTGAAATGGCGGCTGCTTTGAATGCCTGCTTGGATGTGATTAGCGATCGCTTTGCCACCAAGGAAGATTTAGCCACCTTGCAACGGCTTAGGGAGGAGTTTGCCGCCGAACTGGCCACCCTACGCGGACGGGTGGACAACCTCGAAGCCCGTACTGCTACTCTGGAGGCCACGCAATTTTCAACAACCACCAAGCTCTCTGTGGATGCCGTGATGGCCTTTCAAGCCGGTGGCAATACTCGCCAAGTCGTTGACCCCATCTCTGGGAATACGTTCACTGGGGGCAGCTACAATCCGACGGTGATTAGCAAGGTGGAGATTAACCTCAATACCAGTTTTCGCGGTACGGATTTACTGACCACGACCCTCGAAGTGGGTAACAACGGGTTAGATACGTTTGGGGCAACGGGGATTGGTACTGACGGCTTGATTGCCGGTGGCGCTGCCGATTACAGTGGCGTTGGCGCAAATGTGGAATTATCTCGACTGTTCTACAGCTTCAAGCCCACAGAGGATTTAACGATTGGTGTTGGGCCGCAATTTTATCCCAGTGATATTGTGGATACCAATAGCTATGCCAACGATTCTTTCACGGATTTTAGTTCCAATTTCTTTATCAACAACCCGCTGATTGTGCCCTACGCCGTCAATGATCCCGGTGGGGCGGGTGTCAGTATTGAATGGAATCCGGGAGGCGGATTCTTCACACTGCGCGGTGTTTATGTGGCCGCTGCAGTGGGAGCACCGACGGGTATCCCTACGGGAGGAGGTCTTTTTGGCGATCCCTATCAGGGAACCGTGGAACTGGAGTTTGCCCGTGCCTTTGGTGCCAATGAACGGAACAACTTTGCGGTGCGCCTGCAATATACCAACTCCTCAACCCTGAATATTTCCCAGAATGCCGGCGGTGTCAATGTGGAACTCACCCTCGGTAAGTTTGGCCTCTTTGGCCGCTATGCTTACTCCGATATGAAACTCTATGGCGATGGAGCAACGATTAATGGCTTGGGGCCATTTACTGTCCCTTTCCTTGGTGGCCAAGTGAACACCACCGCGCAAACATGGATGGCGGGTTTGGCCTATCGGGACTTGTTGGCGGAAGGATCATTGCTAGCAGCGGCGGTGGGTCAGCCCTTTATTAACTCGTTGGCATCAGCACCCGGAACCAATGATGCTACCCAAACCAACTATGAACTCTTTTTCCGCTATCCCCTCAGCGACAATATCTCAATTACGCCTGTGTTTATGGCAATCACCAATGCCAACAATAGCGCTACCAATAGCCCCATTTTCCAAGGGTTGATCCGCACCACGTTTAGTTTCTAAATCAGACACGCCCTAAAGGCTTGGCGGAGCTGGTGCTCATCAAGGTTACGGCCAATAAAGATGAGTTCATTGCGCTGATGGCCAAGGGGGCGATCGAGGGGACGACCATCAAAGAGCATATGCACCCCCTGAAAAACAAAGGGCTGGGGCTGCTCCGCGAGGTGCAAAATCCCCTTCATGCGGAAAATATCGGGGCCTTGGGTTTGCAGCAACTGGCTCAGCCACGTTTGCAGCTTAGCGCCATCCAATTTGCCCTCAGCAACAATGGCCACAGAACCCACAGATTCATCGTGTTCATGGTGATCTTCGCCAAGAAAGTCTGGGTCGAGTTCGAGGGCCCGCTCAAGGTCAAAGCCCCCCACATCGAGGATGTGCTCCATGGGGATGGCGGCCTGCTGGGTGCAATACACTTTGGCCAAGGGGTTCATGGCATGAATGCGATCGCGCAACTGGGCGAGGTCTGCTTCGCTCACCAAATCCGTCTTATTAAGCAAAATCACATCGGCAAAGGCAATTTGCTCTTGGGCTTCGTCCGCTTGCCAGTGGTAGTGAATGTGCTTGGCATCCACCACGGTAATCACGGCATCTAGGTGAGTTTGGCTGCGGATGTCCTCATCCATGAAGAAGGTTTGAATGACGGGTGCGGGATCGGCAAGCCCCGTGGTTTCAATAACAAGGTGATCAAACTTGTGCCGCCGCTTCATCAGGTTGCCAATGATACGGATCAAGTCGCCGCGCACCGTACAGCAAATGCAGCCATTATTCATCTCGAAAATTTCTTCATCGGTATTGACCACCAGTTGATGATCAATGCCCACTTCGCCAAACTCGTTGACAATCACAGCGACCTTCTTGCCGTGTTCGTGGGTGAGAATGCGATTGAGGAGTGTGGTTTTACCGGCACCCAAGTAGCCAGTGAGCACTGTAACGGGAACGGTCATAGGCTGGACAACAGCTAGAGACTCTTTGAGCCTATCAAATATCCGTTACAGTCGTTGTGAAAAGGGCTGTAGGATAAAAAAATGCACAACTACGGAAAGTTTCAAGTCTATGCTGCATCCGCGTTTAGCCGCTGCCTTTGAGCAGCGTTCTGTTCTCAAGATTATTAGTGGCCTCAACAATTTTGATCGCGATCGCGTGCGGGCGGTGGTGACTGCTGCCGATCAAGGGGGTGCCACTTTTGTGGATATTGCTGCCGATCCTGAGCTGGTGCGCCTTGCCAAGGAACTGACGACACTGCCGGTCTGTGTGTCTGCGGTGGAGCCATTACAACTGCTAAATGCCGTTGCTGCTGGTGCCGATCTGGTGGAAATCGGCAACTACGATAGCTTCTACGCCCAAGGGCGGGTGTTTAGCGCTGAGGAAGTGCTGGTATTGACGCGCCAAACGCGCGAGTTGCTGCCCCAAATCATGCTGTCGGTCACAGTGCCCCACACGCTGCCCTTGGATCAACAGGTTGCCCTCGCTGAGGCCTTGGTGGCCGCCGGCGCCGATGTCATTCAAACCGAAGGGGGAACCAGTAGCCAACCCCACCACAGTGGCACGTTGGGTCTCATTGAAAAAGCAGCCCCGACATTGGCGGCAACCTACGAAATTTCCCGCGCCGTTGCGGTGCCGGTGCTGTGTGCTTCGGGGCTTTCGACAGTGACGATTCCCTTGGCGATCGCTGCTGGGGCTGCGGGTGTCGGGGTCGGCTCTGCCGTCAACCAACTCAATAGTGAAGTGGCCATGGTGGCCAGTGTGCGTGCCCTCGCCGAAGCAGTCAAAGGTGCCATCGCCCTCCACCGCTAAGCCTGTGGTGAAGCTCTCCCGATTGGCTGTGGCCTGTGCTAACCGTCTCTTTGAGACTGCCGGCGATCGGGAGCGTTTTTTAGAGGCTCTCACCACTCCCCCGCCCTACCCTGCCACGGTGCTGTGGTGTCGCGAGCCAGCGTCTCCCTTACCCTTTGAGCCATTGCCGCCACTTTCTTGGCAGCCCCCTTGGGTGAGTCGCTTTGCCCCCGGCAGCCGTACCGGTCAACACCCTCTCCATGAGGCCGGGGCTTATTATTGCTTGGATAGCTCATCGGTGTTTGCGGCGGTTCCGCTGCTGACGCTGCCCCAAGAGCCGTCATTGGTGATTGATGTGTGTGCGGCGCCCGGCGGCAAGAGCCTCTTTGCGTGGCGATCGCTGCAACCCCGCTACCTCATCTGTAATGAAACCATTGGCAAACGGGTGGGGATGCTGATTAGCAATCTCAAACGCTGTCGAGTGCATCCAGTGGGCGTCACCGCTTGGGATAGTGAAGTGCTGGCTGCTGAGTTCCAAGGCGCTGCTGATGTGGTGATTGTGGATGCTCCCTGCTCTGGGCAATCGCTGCTGGCCAAGGGGCAAAAAGCTGAAGGGTGTTTCCATCCATTGACGATTCGCCACAACCAACGGCGGCAAAAACGCATTCTCGCAACTGCAACAGCCTTGGTGCGCCCGGGGGGATGGTTGCTCTATAGCACCTGCACCTTTAGTCAGGATGAAAATGAGGATGTGGCGGCTTGGCTGATGGCAAGGTTTCCGCAGTGGGTTCCTCAACCTGTGGCGGCACTAGCGGCCTATCAATCCCATCTAGCAGCCTTTCCCTGCTATCGGCTGTGGCCCCACCAAGGGGAAGGAGCGGGCGCCTTTACGATCCTCTGGCAGCATCAGGGGTCTGGGGAAGCCAATCCTTTACCGCAATTGGCTGAAGGTTGCGCCTTGGGCGATCGCTGGCGCTGGCAATCGAATTCCCAACCGGCATAGGTAATGGCAGCAACGGCATTTTGATCTAAACACCGCCCGAAAATGCGACTACCGGCGATCGCGTCCTGACCCATTAAGGTAGCTCCCAGCAGTTGTCCTTGGCGGTTGATCACCACTTGACCCAAGCTCTGACCCTCGGAACTAAACTGCTGAATCTCCCACAGTTGAACGGGTTCCCTGAGGCGTTGCTGGGCTTGCCGCGCATTCCAACCGACGCGGGCAATGGGAACAGGTAGGGCAATCCACCACGGTTGACGGTAGTAATCAAGGGGCAGGGATTTTCGCTGTAAAATCTGGCGGGCGATCGCAAAGGCTTCAAAGTAGGTCAGGGAGGGCAAATGGTACCCCCGCTGCCAACCGCCACAGGCATAGACTTGGGGATGACTGGTGCGCCCCTGGGAATTGATCCGCAGCCACCCTTGAGCATCTCGCTGGAGGCGGTGCAGGTTCAAAGGAGTTGGATCGGGGGCTTTGCGCCTTCCCAGTGGGGGAACCCCTAGACCGAGGCCACTCAGGGCAGCATGCAGGCGATCGTTGAACCACGCATCTTCTGTGGCCACAAGCGGCAGACCTTGTGCATCGGGATGCGAGGCTTTGCCAGACCAGTGGTGCCAACAGGCCAGCTCAATCCTGCTGAGGGCGTCCATATCCTGAGCATCCATTGCCGCAGGCGCATCAAGGAGGAAATAGCCTCGCGCATAGAGGCGATCGCCCCCCACCTGAAAATGACAGCGGGGCTGCCAGACAAATTCCCCCGCCCCTGTGATCACATCGACCCCCACCAATTCCAAGACCCTAGGGGCATAGCGGCGCTGTCCGTGGCTGAGGTGGGCTTGAAAGTGCTGCCACTGCTGAGTATCCAATCTTTGAGGGGGAAACTGCGACAGCCACCAGCGTTGCCACTGCCATTGCCACTGCGCATCAGCGGCTGGGATCACTAGGCCAATCCGCCCCAAGGCCGCACACCGATAGGCAATGTCCAATGCCAAAGGACTCGCCGCCACAATCAGCAAATCATACTCAAAGCGCATAGGAAATTAAGATAGAAACGACGACACTGGCAGCTCCTATGAAGCCCATCCGCACGTTTAACGTTCGTCCTCACCTGCCGCAACGTTTGGAACCCCTGCGGGAACTGGCCTACAACCTCTACTGGACGTGGAACACGGAGGCGATCGCCCTCTTTCGCCGTCTCGACCCAGAACTGTGGGAGCAAACCAACCACAATCCCGTCGCCCTGTTGGGACGTATTCGCCAAGATCGCCTCTTGGATGCGGCGGCCGACAACGGCTTTTTGGCACAGATGGAGCGGGTGATCAGCCAATTTCAAGAATATGCCCAGCCTGTGCAGACGTGGTACCAGCAAACGCGCACGGACGCGCCTCCCGGCGAGTGTATTGCCTATTTTTCCCTTGAATTTGGCTTGACAGAGTGCCTGCCGATCTATTCTGGGGGGTTGGGGGTGTTGGCAGGGGATCACCTCAAATCTGCTAGTGACTTGGGACTCCCTTTGGTGGGGGTGGGGCTGCTCTATCAAAAGGGCTACTTTTCGCAGTACCTCAGTGCCGATGGCTGGCAGCAGGAACGCTATCCCAGCAATGATTTTTATACCCTGCCCCTGAAACTCGTCACGACTCCCCAAGGCCAAGAACTCCGCATCCGGGTTGATTACCCCAATCGGGACGTGCAAGCACGGATCTGGCAAGTTCAGGTGGGTCGGGTTCCCCTTTATCTTTTAGACACAAACCTGCCAGAAAACAGCGCCTACGATCAGCAGATCACCGATTACCTCTATGGCGGCGATATGGATCTGCGCATCCATCAGGAGATGCTCCTAGGCATTGGGGGAGTACGCCTGCTCCACAGCTTGGGGTTGCGGCCAACGGTCTATCACATGAATGAGGGGCACTCGGCCTTTTTGTCCCTAGAGCGGATTCGTCAACTGATCACCGAAGAGCAGCTTACCTACGATGAAGCCTTGCAGGTGGTCAAGGCCAGCCAACTCTTTACCACCCATACCCCCGTGCCTGCGGGGATTGATCTGTTTCCTGCCGATAAGGTGACGTACTATGTCGGCCACTATGCGGAGGCCTTTAACCTTTCGCAGCAGGAGTTTCTCTCCCTTGGCCGTGTGAATCCGGGGGCTTTTCAAGAACCCTTTAGTATGGCGAACCTAGCCATTCATACCGCCAGTTTTGTCAATGGGGTGAGCGCGCTCCACGGTGAAGTCTCCCGCCAAATGTTCCAAGGCCTGTGGCCCAATCTGCCGCCGACGGAGGTGCCGATTACCTCGATTACCAATGGCGTCCATGCTCGCAGTCGGGTTTCTGAACCATTGCAATACCTGCTGGATATTTACCTTGGGCCGCAGTGGTCTGATGCGCCCTTGGCGGATCCCCTCTGGTCGCGGGTCAGCAGTATTCCCGATGAGGAGTTGTGGCGTATCCATGAGATTTGCCGCTATCAGTTGGTGATGTTTGTGCGATCGCGCCTACAACGGATGCTTGAAGAGCAGGGCGCCTCTAGTGCTGAATTGACGCAAGCGGCAGAAGTGCTGGATCCGACCGCCTTGACCATTGGCTTTGCCCGTCGCTTTGCTACCTATAAACGCGCCACTCTCTTTTTGCGGGATGTGGAACGGCTGCGGCGAATTTTATTGGGCTCAGTACCGGTGAAAACGGGGGCGAAGCAGCGGCGGCCGATTGTCCAGTTTGTGATTGCGGGCAAGGCGCACCCCAAGGATAACCCCGGCAAAGAACTGATTCAGGAAATTATTCACTTTACGCGCCAAGAGGGCATGGCCAACCACATTGCCTTTATCCCGGATTACGATATGCACGTAGCAAAAATGATGGTGGCAGGCTGTGATGTTTGGCTGAATACCCCTTTGCGGCCTCAGGAGGCCTCCGGCACCAGTGGCATGAAGGCGGCCATGAATGGTTTACCCAATCTGAGTACCTTGGACGGTTGGTGGGACGAGGCGGACTATGTGAAAACGGGTTGGGCGATTGGCCACGGCGAAACCTATGACGATCGCCACTATCAAGATCTGGTGGAAGCCAATGCGCTCTATGAACGGTTGGAGCGGGATGTCATTCCCCTGTTTTACGATCGCGATGAAAATGGGGTGCCGCGCGGCTGGGTGCAAAAAATGAAGGCAGCCCTTGCTCTCAATACGCCTCAGTTTAACACCGCGCGAATGGTGCGCGAGTATGCCCATCGGGGCTATTTCCCCGCCAGCGATCGCTACTTTACGCTCAAGGAAAATAACTATGCTGCAGCCAAGGAACTGGCACGCTGGAAAGCCCATATCTTTGAACACTGGTACTCAATTCAGATCATCAGTGTTGAAACCTCGGCTGAGCACAACCTCGAAGTCAATGAAATAGTTGAAGTCAAAGCTGTGATTGCCCTCGGTGCGCTCTCCCCCAATGACGTACAGGTGATTTTGTTCCAAGGGCGGGTGAATGACGCCGGTACCCTAGAGGAGGCTTGTCCTACCCTGATGACGTTTGTGGGTACCACCCCTGAAGGCTATAGCCTGTACACCGCCGAGATGAGCTACGACACGAGTGGCCACCAAGGCATTGCCCTCCAACTGCTACCGCGCCACGTCTATCTGAGTCATCCCTATGAAATGGGACTGGTCTTGTGGGCTTAGGAGAGAATCAGGTTGCGATTAACGGATCAGCAAGTGCAGCAAATTTGCCAGATAGTGGCGGCGCTGGTGGGTAGCGAGGCTGAGGTGTGGTTGTTTGGTTCGCGGGTGGACGATCGCCTGAAGGGCGGCGATGTGGATTTATTGATCCGGCTGTCTCACCCCGTTGAGAATCCTGCCCTTGTCAGTGCTCGACTCAGTGCCAAAATCAGCCGCGCCATGGCAGGTCGTAAAGTGGATATTCTCCTCTGGGCACCCAATCTCCAGCGGCAGCCGATTCACGATTGGGCCCAACAAACGGGAGTTCGCCTTCAATGTTGAGTCCTCAACTTCAGGAACGCCTACATCACCTCTGCCAACTGGTGGAGCGAGAAGTGGCACACCTACAGGTGACGGATCAACGCCTCTTTCAGGAGCCATTTACGGCACGGCGGGCAGCACAATTGGAGGAGGATATTGACCTAGCGGAGCGGGTGGATGCTTTTGTGGCACGCTTTGGTCGCCTTCAAGATACCCTAGGGAGCAAGCTGTTGCCCGCCTATCTGAGTGCCTTTGGCGAACCAGTGGCAACTTTTTTGGAAAACCTTGACCGTGCTGAGCGACTCGGCCTTGTGCCTGATGCAGACGCTTGGTTTACTATGCGGCAACTGCGCAATCAAATGGTTCACGACTACATTCGAGATGCAGCCATTTTAGCCACGAGTTTGCAAGCTGCCCACGAGTTTGTTCCTGTCCTGATTGAAACTGCAACTCGGTTTTGCCAACGAATAAAGCACAAATCGTCCGGCAACTCCTAGCTTTTCATCTTTATTTCATGTGCCTTTGCCAAAATCAGCCTTAGTAACACACTGTGGTAATGCTGAATCGAATTCTTGGGTGGTCAATTGTCCAACGTTGGTTGGTGGTGCTCGGGGCGATCGCCCTGACCATTTTCGGTATTTTTCAACTGCGGCAAATGCCCCTTGATGTACTGCCAGAGTTTGCGCCCCCCCCAGTGGAAATTCAAACGGAGGCACCGGGCCTAGCACGAGAGGAAGTGGAATCGCTGATTACGCTGCCCATTGAAAGTGTCGTCAATGGTACGGCAGGGGTTGAAACTGTGCGCTCTGCATCGTCTCTTGGCTTATCTGTTGTCAAGGTAGTTTTTAGTTGGCAAACGAATATCTATCAAGCACGGCAACTGATTACCGAGCGGTTGCAGGAGGTGCGCGATCGCCTACCACCTAATGCCTCACCCCAAATTTCACCGATTACCTCCCCCATTGCCACGATTTTGATGTATGCCCTTGCCCCCAAGGTGCCCACTGCCCCAGATGACACCTCCCTCATGGAACTGCGACAGCTTGTGGATCAAAAGGTGGTGAATCGCCTCTTGGCAGTGCCGGGGGTGTCCCAAGTGATTGCCTATGGTGGAGATGTGCCCCAGTATCAGGTGCTGGTTCATCCCGATCGCCTCGCCGCACAACAGGTCTCCTTGCAGGACGTGGTGGCGGGGGTGAGTGGCGCCAATGAAAATGCAGCGGGTGGGGTCATTGTCACTCCCGATCAGGAGTTAATTGTGCGGGGCATTGGTCGGGCAACATCAGTCGCTGATTTAGCGGTGGCGTTGGTGGCGCACCGCAATGGCCAACCAATTCGCGTGCAGGATGTGGCAACAGTCACGAAAGGGCCTGCCTTAGCGCGGGGAGATGGCAGTGTCAATGGACAGCGAGCAATTATCCTTATATTGACTTCTATATCCAAGAGGGGGAAGACCATATTCCCGTGGGTACTGCTACCGTTACTGCTGATATTGAAACGCCAACGGGCGATCGGGTCACTCTACCGATGACCTATACCCCTGAGGACAAACACTACACCGCACGGCTAGCCAATCCCGTGGCAGGAGACTATCGTATTGTTCTCCTTAGCACCATCAATGGTCAACCCATTAACAGTCGTTTTCGCTTTCGTTATGAACTCAATCAGGGAGGAAGACAAGAATGATGCTACCACGCTTTATCCAACCCACCCTCTTGGGACTGGCCATGCTCTTGAGTGGGGCGATCGCCACCCTTGGGATTGCCCAGCAACGGCAAATGCCTATGCTTCATGACCACCATCACCTGCACCACAGTCCCAACCATGAGCAGGCAGACGGCTCTGCTACGACCCATATGGAACTACTGAATGCGCCCGCACCTACACCTCAACAACCAACCACCTTTACGTTGGCGATTCGCACCCACACTGGTGAAGCAGTGACGCAGTTTGAGCGTTTTCAAGAGGCGCTAATGCACCTGATCATCGTCAGTGATGATTTTCAAGTGTTTCAGCACCTGCATCCCCGCTATCTGGGTGAAGGTCAGTTTCAAGTCACAACCCCATTGCCCCAAGGGGGAGGCTACACCCTCATTGCCGATTATAAACCCGCTGGCGCTGACGAAACGGTGGCGATGATCCCGATCGCGGCTGAAGGAACGCCGCCCGCATCGAGTACGCCAACCGCTCAAACCACCCAAGTGATTGGCACAACGGCAGTCGAACTAAAACTCCCTCAACCCCTCAAGGCTGGATCAGCGGTGGAAGTGGCCTTTCGCCTACGGGATGCTGCCACCCAGCAACCCCTTAGGGATCTGCGCCCCTACCTTGGCGAAGCAGGGCATCTGGTGATTTTGCGAGACACGACTCCCCTCGAACCTGCTGATTATCTCCATGCCCATGCCGTGGATCATCAACCTAAGGAGGTAATCCGTTTTATGACCCAGTTTCCTGTGCCCGGACGTTACAAGCTCTGGGGACAGTTCCAGCGGGGTGAGCAAATTGTTACTGCTCCCTTTTGGGTGACGGTGAATTAGGGGATTGCACGGATGAAGGTGTTGCTGCTTGAAGATGAACCGGATTTAGGAGCCGCCATTCAGCGCGTGTTGCAACGAGAAGGCTATGTGGTGGACTGGGCGCAGGAGGGGGAACTGGCTTGGGCCTATGTTGAGCAGTTGCAGGTGGACTACAGTGTTGCGATTTTGGATTGGATGGTCCCTCGGCTGTCGGGGTTGGAGGTTTGTCAGCGACTGCGTATCCACCACTACACGGTGCCCATTTTGTTGCTGACGGCACGGGATGGCCTCAGCGATCGCGTTCAGGGATTAGATGCGGGGGCAGATGACTATTTGATTAAGCCCTTTGCAATGGCTGAGTTGCTGGCGCGGCTGCGGGCTTTACTGCGGCGATCGCCCCAATTCCAACCCCAGCAATTGTGTCAAGGGGCATTAACGTTAGACTATGGTACCTTCACCCTGAGAAATAGGGCGGGTACTGAGGTGCAGTTAACCGCTAAGGAATTCCAGACCTTGGAATACCTCATGAAACGCCCCCAGCGGATTCTCAGTAGCGACCAACTGATGATGCAGCTTTGGGAAGTGGGCAGTGAACCCAGTAGTAATGTAGTGGCAGCACAAATTCGCCTGCTGCGCCGCAAACTCGCCCTCCTTGGTCAAGAGCACTGCATTGAAACCCTCCATGGGTTAGGCTATCGCTTTGTTGTCGATCATGGTTGATCATAAGCTCTTCCGCCACAGCCGCAGTCGTCTTGCCCTCTGGTATGCCCTCACCATGAGCGCTATTCTCAACGGTTGCTTACCCTACAGAAGCACAGCGAGCACAGGTGGCTGTGGGTCAAGCTCTAAATATCACTGTTGCAGGACTTCCCAATCGTGTTTTCCGCAGTCGTATTGAACTCATTGATAGTGTCGTTGATCCCGCCACGCAGCAAGTTGCGGTACGCGCCAGCTTGGCTAATTCCAGCCAAAAACTCAAACCTAGTAGCTTTGCGACTGTCCAAATTTTTGACGATCGCCAAACCCGCAATGCCGTGATGATTCCCCAGTCCGCGATCGTGGAGCCAGTCGATCAGCCCCCCCTTGTGTTTGTGCAGAATGGTACTGCCTTTGAAGCTGTCGAAGTGACCCTTGGCCAGCGAGTTGGCGATCAGGTAGAAGTGATTAGCGGTCTTTATGGGGGCGATCGTATTGTTACCCAAGGTACGATGCAACTCTATGCCCAATCTCTGTGGGGGGATACCTCAACCGCTACTTCAGACACAAAACCGGAAACAGACTCTCCACCGTGGATTTGGTTGGGGGCGGCTGTTGGGGCGATCGCTCTATTTGGGGCAGGTCTAGGTTGGCAAGCCTATCGAACACAACGGCTGAATTCCGCAGCGCATACCGAACCCTCTCAATCTTCTACCCCCACGAAGGTCAACCCTTAGAAATCGCAAAATGCCACTCGATCTTCTCCATTCTGAGGGGTTTGTGTGTCACGAGGACAGGGTGTCTGCCAAACTAGGCAAGATATTAGTTAGAGTTTTGAACACCTTGAACAGGCAGATAGTGATGCGATCGCCCCCCCCAAAAACGGTTGTTGATCTCCCCACCGTCACCCTCACCCTCGAAAGTCAGGGGAAAATGTTGACCTATTCCCTGACCCAACCGGAGCATCGCCTTGGACGCGATTACCAATGGGCGGATTTAGTAGTGCCCGATGAGCCACTCTGGTCAGTGATTTCCAACCGCCATGCCGTTTTTAAGCAACAGGGGGCAACCTACTACCTTTGGGATGGAGATGGCCATCAACGCCGCAGCACCAATGGCACGTTCTACCACCAACGCCGCATCGGCATTGAAGAGGGCTTTGCCCTTGGGGAAACCCTACGTCTAGAGATTGGCCAAAACCCCAGAAATAAGGTGCAACTACTGGTGCAGATCCAGTCTTTGGGAGCGGCGAGTCCACCTCCTTTGCCCCAGCAGCGCCGCCTTGTCCTCAAAGCCCTCAAGGAATGGCCGCTGACTTTAGGGCGCGAAACCAGCAACAGCTATCAGCATTGGCAACTGGCTGCCCCCACGGTCTCCCTACGCCATGCCAGTATTGATCGCACGGGTGCGGGTCTCTATATTTTGCGAGATTTGGGCAGTACCAATGGCACCTATGTGAATGATCAATTGCTGAGGGGACCCTACACGCTGCGCAATGGCGATCAAATTCGCATTGGCCCCTTTGTCCTGCTCTACCGCCACGAGACCTTGGAGATTACGGATCAGGGCAGCCACATTCGCATTGATGCTTGGGGATTGGAACGATGGGTGAAAACGGCTGCCGGCGATCGCCCCCTCTTAGCGGATGTCTGCTTTGTGGCGGAGCCGACGCAACTTGTGGGGATCGTTGGAGGCAGCGGCACTGGTAAATCCACACTGCTCAAGGTGTTAATGGGGCTTGCCCCTGTCCAAAAAGGCCAAGTACTGCTCAATGGTCTCAATCTGCATCGTAATATCGCTGCCTACCGCCACCAGATTGGCTATGTTCCCCAAGAGGATATTTTGCATTCTCGCCTAACCGTGGGCGAAGTCCTCAGCTATGCGGCGCAACTGCGCTTACCAGCGGATACCGATGCCCAAAACCGCAAAGCCGCCATTCAGCGAGTTCTTGAACAGGTGCAGTTAACGGGAACTGAAGATCAACTGGTGGCGAGTCTCAGTGGCGGTCAGCGCAAGCGGGTGAGTATTGCCGTTGAGCTATTGGCCAACCCCAAGCTCTTTTTCCTTGACGAACCCACCTCGGGTCTGGATCCGGGGCTAGACTTTTTGTTGATGCAGTTGCTGCGGCAATTGGCAGATGAAGAACGCACGATTGTCTTGGTGACCCATGCTACGAGTCATGTGCATTTGTGCGATCGCCTGCTGGTTCTAGGCTCGGGTGGGCGTCTTTGCTATTTTGGCTCTAGCGATCGCGCTTGTGAATTCTTTAGCCCTGATCGCCCCCTGAATTCCGTGGCTGAAATCTATGCCCTCTTAACCCCAGAAAACAGCGCCGCGTGGAGTCAAAAATTTCGCCAATCCACGGACTATCAACGCTACCTTGCCAGCCACCTCAGCATGGGGCAGCACTATGAGAGCACCAGTGTTTTGGGGGGCGAAAACCGTGCCAGTGCCGAATCCTCTCCCCAACAGCCAGCACCCCCTCACCTCTATCAATGGCGGGTGTTGTGTCAACGCCAGTGGCAACTCCTGTGGCGCGATCGCCTCAGCCTTGTCTTGAATCTGATCAGCGTCCCCATTGCCCTGCTGCTCACCCGCTTTGCTATTGATCGCTCCCCCTTTGTCCCCCAAGATCCCCCCGGCCTGCTGCAAGCGGCTCAAACCCTGCGCATTCTCTTTGTCTTTACCTGTGCCTGTCTTTGGGTGGGACTCTCCGGCTGGTCGCAAGCCTTGATTACAGAGGTAGCCATCTACCGCCGCGAACGTCTTGCCAATCTCAGTCTCTGGGCTTACATGGCAGCCAAACTCACCCTTGGTAAGGGGATGGCTTTGGTACAAACACTGCTCATTACCCTTGTGGCACTGTTGGCCTTTGGTCTGCCGCAGGGTACCCTCCTCCCTTGGCCGGTGGGGTTTGGCATCACCACCTTCCTGACCCTGGTGGCCAGTCTCGGCTTGGGACTCCTGATCTCTGCAGCTGTAAATAACAGTGATCAAGCCAGCAAGATTTTACCGCCATTGCTCCTGCCGCAAATTATTTTTGCCGGTGTCCTCTTTAAGCTCACGGGCGTTGCGACTGTCCTCTCTTGGCTGACGATTGGCCGTTGGACAATGGGTGCCTATGGTGCCTTGATTGACGTGAATGGCATGGTACCGCCGCCCCTCGATTTTGGCCTTTTTGAACCACCGCCTCAGCCCTTTGATCCAACACCTGTCTATGCTCCCACTTGGGGTAATCTGCTGCTAAATTGGGGACTGCTGATCCTCCACAGCCTCATTTACACGGGCGTGGCCACCTATTTGCAATGGCGCAAAGCGCCACCTTAAGGCCATCGGGGGTTGATCTTCCAACCAGAGGCAGGGTTCAACCGCATATTGACTCATTACAATTGTGCATATTTACTTATTGCAATTATGGCTGTCCTGCGAGATGATCTAACAAATGACCCAAAATTGTTCCTATTGAACATAGACTGCTGCCGCACCCATGGAGAGCGATGTTGTTTCCCTGTATGGGCGCGATTATATCCCCATTGTCGCCCCGCCCCCGCCGGCTACTAAAATTCGAACTCACCCGAAAACGGTTCCGGTGCTCAAGGACGACGATGTGCTGCTCATTTGTGATGAGTTGGGCAATATCTGTAATGACGAGCAGCAAACGGCTATTACAGGTTTATTTTGTCAGGATACCCGCTTCCTCAGTCAGGCGGAATTGCGCGTGGGGGGCGATCGCCCGATTCTGCTGAGTTTTCATTGTACAGGTAGCCATGCGCTCAAGGTGGTGTGCACCAATCCCAAGCAACCTTCTCTGCCCGCGGAGGCCTTAGCAATTGAACGATTCCTAGTGGTGCGGGGTGCCCTCTTTGAAACGATTCTCATCACCAATCATCAGGCGCAGCCGGCCAGCGTGGAGATTCGTTTAACCTTTGCGGCAGACTTTCAAGATTTATTTGAAATTCGCCAATACGGCGGTGGTCGTCCACAGCGGGGAAAAACGCTGCAACCTGTCAGTTGTGAATTGCGCCACACCAAAGGACGGGCGGATCTGTGCTTTGCCTACCAGGGGCTTGATGGCGCCCTTATGGAAACCCAAGTGCAGTTCTTGGGCACCCCTCCGGATCGTCTTGATGACACCACCGCCCTCTGGCGTCTCAAGCTAGAACCCCAAGGCTACCACAGCATTCACTATTGCATCCGCCCCTTTACCAATGGGGCACCCACAGCCCATGTCCCTGTGCCTTCATCCCTAGCGGCTGCCGATCAAGCGGCTCAACAGGAGCGGCAACAGTGGTGGTCAGACTGCACGGAGATTGTCACCTCAAATCCGCAGTGGAATCGCATCCTACGGCGGGGGATGGCAGATCTCTATATGCTCTTGCAGTCCTTTGGCCATGGCAAGGTGCTGACGGCTGGCATTCCTTGGTTTGCCACCCTGTTTGGCCGTGACTCGATCATCTCAGCCATGCAGACACTGATCCTCAATCCAGCGATCGCCCGTGATACGCTGCGCACCCTTGCCCATTACCAAGGGAAACAGGTCTGTCCTGAGCGCGATGAGCAGCCGGGGAAAATTCTCCATGAACTGCGCTTTGGCGAGATGGCGCGCAACCGCGAGATTCCCCATACCCCCTACTATGGTACGGTGGATGCCACCCCCCTGTGGCTGATGCTCTATGCCGACTACTACGCATGGACGGGCGATCGCACCACGGTCGAGGCGCTCTGGCCCCATGCCCTTGCGGCAATGAACTGGGTGGATCAACAAATGGCCGCCACGGGCTACCTCACCTACGATCGCCAAGCAGCCAAAGGCATTGACAACCAAGGCTGGAAAGATTCTGGCAATTGTATCGTCAACCGTCGCGGTCAACTGGCTCACAGTCCCATTGCCCTCTGTGAAGTTCAAGGCTACGTCTATGCCGCCAAAACCCGTCTGAGTGCCCTTGCTCGAGACTTTGGCTATGGCGAGTGGGGCGATCGCTGGCGGCAGCAAGCAACGGATCTCAAAGCTCGCTTTAACCGCGACTTTTGGCTTGAACCGGAGGGATTTTATGCCCTAGCCCTCGATGGCGAGGGTCGCCCCGTTGATAGCCTCACGTCCAATGCAGGTCAGTGCTTGATGACAGGAATCTGTGACCCCGAAAAAGCCCAACGGGTCGGACAACGTCTGCGGCTGCCGGATCTATTCAATGGTTGGGGCATTCGTACCCTCAGCAGCACCTCCCCTGCCTACAATCCCATTGGCTATCACTTGGGGTCGGTCTGGCCCCACGATACGGGTCTGATTGCCTTGGGGCTGCGCGCCATTGGTGATAGTGACTTTGCCCTGACCTTGGTGGATACCCTTTTTGATATGGCCTGTCGGCAGCCAGATTTGCGCCCACCAGAACTTTTCTGTGGCTTCGATCGCCAGACCTATCCCCAACCGGTGCAATATCCCGTAGCCTGCTCTCCCCAAGCTTGGGCAACGGGCAGTCTGTTTCAATTCATTCAGATCATGGCTTGGCCGCTGGTGGATGTGCCCCAAGGCAAGTTTTTGGTGCATCAGCCCCTGTTGCCCAACAGTATCGAGGAACTCCACCTCCGTAATTTGCGGGTCGGTGACACTCGCTTTCACCTGCGGCTTTGGCGCACGGGCGAGAAGGGCTGTGACTGGGAAGTACAGCCGGCGTAACGAATCGTAACTCGGAACGATCGCCCTCGCTAGAGTAGAGGTGGCTCAGTTCCCAACCTCTGTAACGCAAGCAACAGCATGACCCGAACCACCGCCTACGACATTTGGCGCGCCGGTCATCAACCCCTGCGCCCCCTCTTTGCCCCCAAAAGTGTTGCTGTCATCGGTGCCAGTGAAAAAGAAGGCAGTGTTGGCCGCACCCTTCTCTGGAATCTGATTCAAACCCCCTTTGGCGGAACGGTTTTTCCCGTCAACCCGCGCCGCAGTTCGGTGTTGGGCATCAAGGCCTATGCCCGTGTGACGGCGATCCCCGAAGCGGTTGATCTCGCAGTCATTGCCACCCCTGCGGCTACAGTACCAGCGGTGGTTGCCGAGTGTGCAGCAGCGGGTGTGAAGGGGGCAATTATTGTCTCGGCGGGATTTCGGGAAGTGGGGGCGGCGGGTCTTGCCCTCGAAGAAGAGATTTTAGCCATCGCCCGTCAGGCGCGGATGCGCATTATTGGTCCCAATTGTTTGGGAATAATGTGTCCGCCCACGGGGCTGAATGCTACCTTTGCCGCGACAATGGCGCGATCGGGTCATGTCGGCTTTCTCAGTCAAAGTGGCGCCCTGTGCACTTCGATTTTGGACTGGAGTTTGCAGGAGAATGTCGGCTTTAGTGCTTTTGTTTCCATTGGCACGATGCTGGATGTGGGCTGGGGCGACCTCATTTACTACCTAGGCGATGATCCGCAAACCCGCTGCATTGTTATTTACATGGAATCTCTGGGGGATGCGCGATCGTTCCTCTCCGCCGCGCGGGAAGTGGCCTATGTCAAGCCGATTATTGTCATCAAAGCAGGACGTACTGCCGCCGCCGCTCAGGCCGCCGCTTCCCATACCGGGGCATTGATGGGATCCGATGCAGTGGTGGATGCGGCCCTAGAACGCTGTGGGGTGCTGCGGGTGGAAACCATTGAAGATTTGTTTGACATGGCAGAGGTCTTAGACAAGCAATCGCGCCCCAAAGGCCCCCATCTGACGATTCTCACCAATGCCGGTGGACCTGGGGTCTTGGCCACTGATGCCCTGATTCGGGCGGGTGGTAAACTCAGTCCCCTCTCTGGGGATACCCTACAGGCACTGAATCAAGTGCTCCCCCCCGCTTGGAGCCACGGTAACCCCGTGGATATTTTGGGGGATGCCACTGCGGATCGCTATCTCAAAGCTCTGCAATACTGTGAAACTGATGCCAACAGTGATGGCCTACTGGTGGTGCTGACGCCCCAAGCTATGACCGATCCGCTGGCGATCGCCCAAGATCTCGCTACCTATGCCAAAAACCGTCCCAGTGGTGCCAAGCCGATTCTGGCCAGTTGGATGGGGGGCACAACGGTCAAAGGGGGAGAAGCGATTCTCAATCAGGCGGGCATTCCCACCTATGCCTATGCCGATACCGCTGCCCGCATCTTTAGTTATATGTGGCGCTATAGCGATCACCTGCAGGCGCTTTACCAAACTCCCTCGCTGCCCCTAACCACCACCCCCCCGGATCGGAATGCTGTCAGTCAACTCTTTGAGCACGTGCGCAGTGAGGGGCGTACCCTATTAACGGAGTGGGAAGCCAAGGCGGTTCTTGCTGCCTACGGCCTACCGGTGGTGGAAACCTGTATTGCCCGCAGTGAAGCAGAGGCAGTGGCTGCTGCCGATCGCCTAGGGTATCCTGTAGTTCTCAAGCTCTATTCGCCCACAATTACCCACAAAACGGATGTCGGGGGTGTTGCCCTCAATCTTCCCGATGCGGCTGCGGTCATTACCGCCTACCAACAGATTGAGAAAAATGTCACCACTGCTGCTGGCGCGGATCATTTTGCTGGTGTCACCGTGCAGCCGATGATCCCATGGAAGGGGTTTGAACTCATTTTGGGCAGTTCCACCGATGCTCAGTTTGGGCCGGTGATTCTCTTTGGTACGGGGGGACAGTTGGTGGAAGTCCTCGAAGACACCGCGATCGCCCTTCCCCCCCTGAACACCACCTTGGCACGCCGTCTGATTCAGCAAACGAAAATCTCCCGTGCCTTTGCCGGCGTGCGGGGCTGGCCAGCCGTCAACCTTGCCCTATTAGAAGATCTGCTGGTGCGCTTTAGCCTGCTGGTGGTGGAGCAGCCGTGGATTAAGGAAATTGACATCAACCCCCTCTTGGTGGCACCCCCGGATCGCCTGATGGCCTTGGATGCCCGCATTGTGCTCCACAAAGAGGAAAGCACCTTTGTCAAGCCTGCGATTCGTCCCTATCCCACCCAATACGTGAGTCCTTGGCAGTTGCGCGATGGTACCCCAGTGCTGATTCGACCGATTCGGCCAGAGGATGAACCCCTAATGCGGCAGTACCATGCCACCCTCTCGGAGCAGAGTGTCTATTTGCGCTATTTCCACCTGATGAAGTTGTCGCAGCGGGTTGCCCACGATCGCCTAGTGCGCATCTGTTTTGTGGACTACGATCGCGAGATGGCTCTGGTGGTGGAGCATCAAGGCGCCAGTGAACCGCAAATTATTGGTGCGGCTCGCCTCAGTAAGGATCACTTTAGCAATACAGCCGAGTTTTCGATGTTGATTAGCGATCGCTGGCAGCGGCAAGGCCTTGGCACTGAATTACTACACCGCTTGATTCAAATTGGCCGCGATGAAGGGCTAAGTGCCATCCACGCCTATGTTCTCAAGGATAACGAGGGGATGATGCGTATTTGCCGCAAATTGAACTTTGAGTTTGCTGCGGGTGATGATCCCAGCGTTTGGTTTGTGCAGCTTGCCCTCTAGGGGATACAAAGCATAGAACCCTAGGATCATTGGTGTAGGACAATAGGTTCCGTTGAGTCGATTAGAGGAAGCGTGAACAAAGTAACCAAGATTGGGGTGATTGGTGGTGGTCAGTTGGCTTGGATGTTGGGGCTGGCGGCCAAGGAAATGGGACTCTCGCTGTGGGTACAAACGTCTGCGGCAACGGATCCAGCCGTCGCGGTTGCTGCGGGGGTCTGCTATGGGGCGATCGCCGATGTGGCAACGACAGCGCAACTGGCTAAGCAGGTTGATGTGATTACCTTTGAGAATGAGTTTGTCGATCTCGAGGGGTTGCAGCGCCTTGAACAGCAGGGGATTTGTTTTTATCCCCGCCTTGCCTCCTTGGCTCCCCTCTTGAACAAGTACCAGCAGCGCCACTTTTTGCAACAACTGGGGATTCCTGTACCCGCCTTTGGCTATTTGGGCGATCGCCCGCCCAGCATTCCCTGTGTGATTAAAGCCTGTCGCCACGGCTATGACGGCCAAGGCACATTTGTCATCTCCGATGAGCAGGCATGGCAGCAGTTTCAGCAGCGTTGGCCAGAAATTCCGCCCCAAGGGTTTTTGGTGGAAGCCTTTGTGCCCTATGTCAAAGAACTGGCGATCATGGCAGCGCGATCGCCCCAAGGAGACATTGCCCTATACCCCGTGGTGGAAACGCAGCAGGTGGCTGCCATCTGTCGCTGGGTGATTGCCCCTGCCCCGGTTGACCCCCAAGTGAGTGAGCAAATTCAGCAGATTGCCCGCCAAATCCTAACGGCACTTGATGCTGTGGGTATTTTTGGCATTGAGTTTTTCCTCACAGCCACGGGTGAGGTACTCGTGAATGAAATTGCGCCCCGCACCCACAATTCTGGGCATTACACCATTGATGCCTGCGTCACGAGTCAATTTCAGCAGCACTTGCGCGCCATTAGTGGCCAGTCCTTGGGCAGTCCCGCCATGCAGGTACCGGCAGCGGTGATGGTAAATCTCTTGGGCTTAGCCGAACCGCAGGTTGACTATGGGGCAAAATGTCAGGTCTTGGCGGCTCTCCCCCACGCGAACCTTCACTGGTATGGTAAAAGTCAAACCTACGCGGGCCGCAAGTTGGGTCATCTTACAGTGCTGTTGGCAGAACCAGCGGCAGCCCTACCCATGATCCAGCACATTGAAGCCCTCTGGTATAGTACGCCTGTTGCTGTGTGACCGTTCCTGCTAATGCGTTCTCACTCCTTCCCTCAGCCCCTTGATCGCGCTGCTTTGAGTGTGTTCCTTGTGGCGCTGGTGCTGACCCTTTTGCTGTTGTGGGGGGGCGATCGCACCCAGGCCCAAGTGCGGGACTTTACGTGGCAAGACCGCGATGTGGGCGCCGACGATCGCGCCTTTATCCTCGCCTTTAATCGGCTGATGGATTGGTCATCGGTGGCGGCGCATCTCAAGATTGAGCCACCCCTTGAGGGCAAGGCCAGTTGGTCGGGGCGTCGTTTTGCCTACACGCTGACACAGCCGATTCCCTACGGTCAAACCTTCAAAGTCTCCCTCGAGGATGCCGTTTCTGTGCCCCAAGGGAAACCGATCAAACCCTTTCAGGGGCAGTTTCGTAGTCGTGATCGCGTGCTGGTCTATCTTGGCTCCGGGGTTGAAGAGGGGCGCCTCATCCTCTATAACCTGACGCTGCAACGGAAGATATTCCTTACACCTGCCAATCTACGGGTGTTTGACTTTCAGCCCTATCCTGCTGGCGATCGCATTCTCTTTAGTGCCGGCGAGCGCGGCGAGCAAATGGGTTTTGACCCCCAACTGTACACCGTGACTACCGGGCTATACTTCAATGCCCCTGAAACCCCCCGCCGGCAACCTCGACCCGTGGGCGAAATTTCCCTGATCCTTGACAATAGCGAGTATCAAAACCTGCGCTTTCAGTTGGCCAATGATGGCAGCAAAATCGTGGTTCAGCGGGTAAATCGTCTCCAGCCTGCGGATAGCTCCCTGTGGCTCCTCGATGAAAATTTTCAGCCTCGGCGGCTCAACCAAGCGGCTGCCGGTGATTTTCGCATTGCCCCCGACAACCAGCATTTAATCATTGCCCAAGGGCAGGGGTTAGCGATTGTGCCCCTAGAAGCCGGCAATGGTGAGAGTGACTTTGACTTTTTGCCCCAGTATGGCATGGTGCTGGACTTTAGCCGCGATGGCCGGCAAGTGGCAGCGGTGAAGTTTAACCCCAATTTCTCGCGATCGCTCTATGTGGTGGACATCTTTGGCGAGCATAGGGAACTGCTAACCATCAATGGCTCAATCATTGCCGGCCAATTTGACCCCAAGGGGGAATTTCTCTATGCCATCCTCACCCGCATTGAAGGGGAAGGCTCTTACCGCGAAGTTCCCTATCTTGCCCTCTTTGATCTGAAAACTAAGGAACTGTTCAAGCTCAAAGATTTTGACCCGCAGCAGGAACTCTACCTCAGCTTGGCACCCGATGGCCGTACATTGGCCGTTGACTCTGTTGAGGGACGGGAAATGCCCGATGTGGTGGATAATAGCGATCTGTATAGCGAGACTGCCCCTGTCAACCCCAGTCCCAGTGATCTGGCAGAACTGCCCACTGACCCCCAAGCACCCCCCCCGCCACCGCGTCAACTTTCCCCCCAACAACATCAAATTTGGCTTTTCCCCCTAGAATTAAATCAAGATAAAATTGCTGTTGGGATGCCAGAACCTTTGGCACCCGGCTTGCACGCACGGTGGTTACCCTAACATGGCAGCAGGAACGGGTCGGGTCGTCCTCAATCACTCCACTCACATTGAAGGTCTCATTCCCGTCTTGGAAAAATTGGCCAAGGTGGCAGGCATTAGTACCCTCACGCCCGGTGTCATTGCTCCCGTCAAAGGGAAATCCCCCCATCTGCATCTACGGGTGTCGGTACCGATCAAGGGCGGATTTAAGCTGATTGCGCGGCGAGGCAAAACGGTGCAGGAGGTGTTTGTCATTACCCAACTGAGTGAAGCAGAACTCAAGGCTGCTATTGATGCCGTGCTGGCCTCTAAATAAGCCATGGGTAAATCCACTGGTCAAGGTCTTGGGAATGAAACGAGCCGCCTGATTTTGCAGCGCTTGGGGGAAGCCCTGATCACGCTGCTGTTGGCCTCGGCGTTAAGTTTTGCCATTATGCAGTTGGCACCGGGCAACTATCTGGACAATCTCAAGGCGGATCCCCAAATTTCTTTGGAACGCCTGCAGGAATTGGAGCGGCAATTTGGTCTTGACAAGTCGCCCGTGGAGCAATACTTGCACTGGCTGTGGCAGATTATTCGCTATGGCAACTTTGGCACTAGTTTTGTCTACCAGCGATCGGTGGCCTCCCTATTGTGGGAGCGGGTACCCGCCACCCTCCTGTTGTCCGTAAGTTCCATTCTGCTCACCTGGGGATTAGCCATTCCCTTAGGTATTTGGGCAGCGGTGACGCAAGATCGTTGGAGCGATCGCCTGCTGCGGGTCATTAGTTACATTGGCCAAGGCTTTCCCAGTTTTATTACGGCTCTGTTACTCTTGTTTCTGGCGCAAAGTACGCCTTTGTTTCCCGTAGGGGGCATGACCAGTTTGTTTTACGACGACCTCCCTTGGTGGGGCAAAGTTCTGGATATTGCTTGGCACCTGATTTTACCGACTATCGCCCTCACCCTCACCAGTTTTGCGGGTTTACAACGGTTGATGCGGGGTAATTTACTAGATGTGCTGCGGCAAAACTACATTCAAACGGCACGAGCCAAGGGACTCCCAGAATCGCGGGTGATCTACGTCCATGCCCTACGCAATGCGGTGAACCCCCTCATTACCCTGTTGGGTTTTGAATTTGCCAGCCTCCTCAGTGGTGCTTTTATTGCCGAGTTTTTCTTTAACTGGCCGGGTCTGGGGCGCTTAATTTTACAGGCGGTAACTGCCCAAGATATTTACGTGGTCATGGCCAGCCTGATGATGGGGGCAGTGATGCTGATTATTGGCAACCTCCTTGCAGATTTACTCCTGAAATGGGCTGATCCCCGCATTCGGTAACCCCGCAGAACCCAATTTTTACAAAAATCTATAGAGAGGCAACAGCTGAGCAAGGCGCTGGCTGGGCTTTGAGGCAGTAGCACCAATGGAACCATGTACAATGGGGCAAAGAGCAGTTTGAGGCTAGTCAGCCATGGGTCTAAACGTGGTTCATCTAGTGGGTCGTGTCGGCAGTGATCCCGACGTTCGCTATTTTGAGTCGGGGAGTGTGAAGTGTCGGCTGACCTTAGCCGTGAATCGCCCCACCAAGGAGGATCAGCCCGATTGGTTTAACTTGGAAATTTGGGGAAAAACCGCTCAGGTGGCTGCTGATTATGTGCGCAAAGGAACGCTGTTGGGTATCAAGGGCAGTCTCAAGTTCGATCGCTGGCAAGACCGCAACACGGGGGCCGAGCGCTCCTCGCCGGTCATTTTAGTTGACCGAATGGATATTCTCAGTTCCAAGCGGGATACGGATCCCAGTGCTGTGCCAGCGGGCTATGTGCCAGAAATGTAGGGATACAATTAGGTTGTCAGTGCGTCCAATATCATTGTCCCTATAGCTGCTGCCATGCCCAATCCTGCCCGCGATCTTTGGCAGTCCATGACTCAAACCGTCACCCAAGCGGTACAGACGGTACACTCTCGCTTTGATTGGCAACAGGTCTCCCTGCGGGAAAATGCCCGCACGCCCGAACTATGGGTGGAGTTCAAAGGTCAACGCCAAGTCTTTCCCTTGGTGGGCGATCGCTACATTCTTGGCCGCAGTCAGAGCCGCGCCGATATTATTGTCGATGCCGAAATTGTCAGTGGCACCCATGCCCGCCTCAAACGCCTCACCCCCACAGGGGTCTTTCAAATTCAGGATTTGGACTCCACCAATGGCATCTATCGCCAACGTAAGCGACTGCAAACGGCTGAGCTACACCATGGCGATGTGATCACCCTTGGACCACCGGAGGTGAAAGGCGCCGTTACCCTCCACTTCCACAATCCGCCCCCGCTATGGGTTGCGGTTCTCACCTACAGCATTTGGGGAATTATGGGCATCAGTGCCCTTGGGATTGGCTTGCTGAGTGTGGAAGCCAACAAAGTGGCGGTGCGTCCCCTGCCACCCCTTGAGCAAGGCCCGATTATTCTCCTTGATCGCCAAGGGGAACTGATCAATCCAGTCGAAGATCGCCCCCACCGCGAACTCAAACGGCTCAATGAGTTTTCCCCTTACTTAGTCCATGGGGTCTTGGCCTCTGAGGATGTGCGCTACTACTGGCACTTTGGTGTTGATCCTCTGGGCATGGCGCGAGCGGTAGTTACCAACCTATTAACCCGCCAAACACGCGAAGGAGCAAGTACCCTATCCCAGCAGTTGGCACGTACACTCTTTCGTTCCCATGTGGGGATGGATGAGAGCCTCGGCCGCAAGTGGCGCGAAATGGCGGTTGCCCTCAAGTTGGAATTTTTCTACAGCAAAGATGAGTTGCTCTTGGCCTACCTCAACCGTGTCTATCTGGGTATGGGCAATCGTGGCTTTGAGGATGCGGCGCAATTCTACTTTGATAAGCCTGCCAAAGACTTGACACTCAATGAGGCCGCCACCCTAGTGGGGATTCTGCCGGCACCGAACCGCTTTAACCCGGTGCGCGACTACGATGCGGCGGTGGATTATCGCAATCGGGTCATTTTGCGCATGGTGCAGCAGGGCTACATCAGCAAAGAAGAGGGCGATCGCGCCCGTCGCTCCCGCATTGAAATTAGCCCAAAGGCGCGAGAATGGCTCAGCACCCAGCGCTTTCCCTACTACACCGACCATGTCTATCAAGAACTGGCTCAACTCCTTGGCGATGAACTCGCCCAAGAGGGCAACCTGATTGTGGAGACAGGCCTAGACCCCCGCTGGCAAGAACTGGCCGAAACCAGTCTGCGCAATTTTATCACCAGCACTGGCAGCGCCTATGGGGTTCATCAGGGGGGACTGATTACCCTGCGGCCGAGGGATGGTCTGATTCTTGCCCTCGTGGGTGGCGTGGATTACCAAAAAAGCCAGTTTAACCGTGCCACCCTTGCCCTGCGTCAACCGGGCTCCACATTCAAGGTGTTTGTCTATACCGAAGCCCTCCTGCAAGGCCATAGGGCTGGTGAAACCTTTTCCTGCGCGCCCGTCTTCTGGCAGGGGCAACAGTTCGAGGGCTGCCGTGGGGGGGGTGGTGCCATGGATTTAGCCACCGCCTTAGCCCTTTCGGAAAATCCGATTGCTTTACGTCTTGCCCAAGCCGTTGGTTTGGAGGCCACCATTCGATTGGCCAGAGCAATGGGGATTACGACGCCTCTGCAAGCGGTGCCCGGCCTTGTTCTCGGTCAAAGTGAGACGACCCTCCTTGAAATGAGTGGTGCCTTTGCCGTAATCGCCAATGAAGGACAGCGCATTCCCCCCCATGCCATTGTTTCGGTGCGCGATGGCGGTGATTGTAAAAGTACAAACGACTGGCAGACCTGTCGCCTGATCTATGCCGCGAGTGATGAAAGGCCTCAACGGGTGCTCGATCCAGCGATCGCCAATGAAATGACGCATTTGCTGACAGCTGTTGTCAGCCGGGGAACGGGTCGTGCCGCTGCCATTGGTCGTCCAGTCGCTGGCAAAACCGGCACTACCAATGATGGTCGCGATCTTTGGTTTATTGGCTATGTGCCCACTGCCGATGTTCTCACCGGAATTTGGCTGGGCAATGATGATAATAGTCCCAGCCAAGGCAGTAGTGGGTTGGCTGCTGCTCTTTGGGGCGAATATATGGGGCGTGCCCTAAATTAGAGTTCCTTGGGAAAGAAACGCACCGCTTGCGCGGCCACTTTCACAGGGGTACCAACGGGTAAATTCACAGCAAGGGGCTGGCGGGCATGGAAATCTTGACCGGAGGGCAGTTGAATGCAGTAGCGATACTCGCGACCAAGGAACTGGCGATCGCGAATCACAAAGCAGCTGGTTGCCGCAGTGTCTGGCTGCAATTGCACATCCTCTTCCCGAATCATCACCTCCCCTTCCCGCTTGGGGAGTGCTTCCGGCAGGGGAAACACGCCAACATCCGTGAGCACTTGAGAACCTTCAGCACAGGCGGGCAAAAAGTTGGCTTGGCTAATAAACCCAGCCACAAATCGCGAGGCCGGGCAGCAATAAATCTCCTCCGGCGTGCCCACCTGTTCAATTTTTCCTTCGCCCATGACGGCTAAGCGATCCGACAGACTCAGGGCTTCCTCCTGATCATGGGTCACAAAAATTGCCGTTGTCCCTGTGCCCTTGAGAATTCGGCGTAACTCTTCCCGCAGTTGCAGCCGCACTTGGGCATCCAGATTACTCAGGGGTTCATCCAGAAGAATCACCGCTGGTTGGGGGGCGATCGCCCGCGCCAAGGCAACTCGTTGCTGTTGGCCACCCGACAATTCATGGGGATAGCGCTTTTTCAGATCCGCCAGCTGCACTAGAGCCAAAACTGCTGCCACCCGCTCCTGAATTTGCTGCTTGTTCAGGCCTTGTTGTTGCAAACCAAAGGCAATATTCTCCGCCACTGTCAAATGGGGAAACAGGGCAAAGTCCTGAAAGACCATGCCCAAAGACCGTTGCTCAGGGGGCACAAAGACATTGGCCGCGGCCACACAGCGATCGCCTACCCTAATTTCCCCGGCATCGGGCGTGTCCAGACCCGCAATTAAGCGCAGTAAGGTTGTCTTGCCACAGCCTGAGGGTCCTAATAGACCCAGAATTTCCCCCTCCTGAACCCAGAGGCTGACATCGCGAATCGCAGCAAAGCGGCCAAAGGATTTATGTAAGTGCTCAACTTGGACGGCTGTTTGAAGCGTTGGCATCAGGGGAAGTGTGGTCATGATCACCCAGAAAGCGAACTGTCTGCAATCAGTAAAGCGAAGGAGCACCCACTGCATTAGGAATTATTTGCAGTACAGCCCTTTTCTGAAATATCGGGTACGTCAGGTAAGTGAAATGCTGACCCACACGTGCTTTCGCAGTGCTAAGCATATTCATCCCTGTGAAAAGGGCTGTAATTAGTGCTCCTCATATTCTGGCACAAAAGTCCTCGCTTGTTGCAGAGATTTTGCAATTGCTACACTCGCTGCCTAGGTTGCCATCCGCATCTAACTAGCATTGAGAATGCGTTGCACAATTTGCAGACCCGTCACCGCCTGCCAACCAAAGAGGATCACCAGAAACAGGTTGAGGGTCATGTGCAGGGCTCGAGCCGTCTCACTGCCCTTTTGCATAAAGGGAACTAAGCTAGCGGAAAGGGCAATCAGAGCCGTCATGGTCAGACCCACAATCAAGTGGGGCCCGACAAAGAGCTTGCCATTATTGATATAGGTCACAGCCATACCGCCAATCGTGCCCATCACCATTAGGGCGAGTAAGATGGCGCCAACTTGGTGGTGTTTGACGTTCACCTTGGCTTGGATCAGCGCTTTCTTTTCCTCGCCACTGAGGGAGCGCAGGCGACGGGTTTGAATCCCTAAATACATGGCATAAAGTGTGAGCGCAAAAAGAATCCACATCAGCACCGGGTGGGCAAAGGTAATCACCGGCTTAAGAGGCTCAGGAATTTCAATCATTGTTTTCGTGAACAGAACTCGGCAGGCAAAGCATTCATCGAAAGTTTGCTTTTCATATCGTAATACAGCCCTTTTCTAAAATATGGCCTACACCAAGGGGGCGCGAGGCTTCCGTAATTTTGACTGCTGCCAGCGTGTTCCATCCCCGCGAAAAGGGCTGTAGGGTTTACCCATCTGTTCTAAAGATGACAAAACGTTAGACTGAGAGCAGGACCTCTCCTTCGGTGTGTCAATCCTTGGGAACACGATTTATGATGAAAACTTTTTGGCAACGTCTCAAATCTGTCACCGCCATTGTGGCAGTGGGGGTATTGATTGCCCATCTTATCCTTGATAGTGGTGCCGCATGGGCCGCCCGCAGTGGTGGACGTGTCGGGGGTGGCTCCTTTAGTCGTCCGGCGCCCACCCGTTCCTACGGTGCCCCCCGCAGTGATTACGGCGGCTATGCTCAGCCCGTTCCAGTCTATGGCGGTGGTTTTGGCTTTCCCTTCCTGATTCCCTTCTTTGGTTTTGGCGGTGGCTTTGGCGGCCTATTCACGATCATTATGATTGGTGTGCTGGCCAATATCTTGATCTCCACCTTCCGCAACTTCCGCAATAGCAGTGATGAGTCAGAAATCTACCAAGACAACCCCGTGGTCTCGCTACATACGCTGCAGGTAGGGCTTCTGGCTCAAGCTCGCGAACTCCAAGAGGAACTCAATCAACTAGCCCTCACTGCCGATACCGCAACGCCCGAAGGTCTGACCAAAGTGCTGCAAGAGGCAACCCTTGCCCTGCTGCGCCATCCCCAATACTGGGTCTATGCCCATGCCAGTAGCCAAGAAACCAAGCTGTTGCAAGCAGAAACCGCCTTTAACCAACTGGCACTTGCGGAGCGCAGTAAGCTGAGCGCTGAAACCCTCTCCAACTACCGCCGTGACATTAAGCAAACAGCGATCGCCCCCATTGTCAGCAATGATGTGGGTGAATATATTGTTGTAACTTTGGTGGTGGCTGCCACGGGTCGCTTGAAACTGCCCGCAGTCAATAATGACCTAGAGCTACGGCAAGCGCTGCAACAGTTGGGAGGCATTGGTAGCGATCGCCTACTGGCGGTCGAATTGCTCTGGCAACCCCAAGCGATTGGTGACACCCTCACTGCCGATGAGTTGCTAATGGCCTATCCACAACTGAAGCACCTCTAACCCCTAGGCCCCCTGAGCGGCTAAATGTACCGCGCCCCGCAATCCCACCTCTGGATTCGTAATCACTGCAACGTACAACTGCTCCATCAGGGGGCGAAATCGTCCCTTACTCACAAACCCTTGGCGAAACGTGCCATCGGTCATTTTCGGCAGAATTTTGGGGGCAATCCCTCCGGCAATCAGCACCCCACCCAAGGGCAAACTTTTCAGGGCAAGGTTGCCAGCCTCTGCCCCATAGGCATCCACAAACATCCGTAAGGCTTCTGCACACAGAGGATCCCCCTCAAGGCCGTATTGACTGATCACGGCGGCGCGATCCTCCACCTCTGCCATGGCTGCTGCAACCACTGCTGATTCGGGAGCAAAGTGGACACTCTTGAGATACTCGTAAATTGCCACTAGCCCCGCGCCAGAAACCACCCGTTCCACAGAAACTCGCTCGTAGGTTTGCCACAAATAGCGCAATAGACCCATTTCCTGTTCATTGCGGGGTGGAAAGTCGGTGTGGCCACCCTCTAGGGGCATCACTTGGTAGCGATCGCCCTGCCAAATCATCAGTGCTTCCCCCAAGCCAGTACCCGCTCCCAATAGGGCAATAGGCGCTTGGGGACGCCGCGGCCGCTCCTGAAGGACAACAAAATCCGTCGGCGGTAATACTAATGCACCATAGGCTACGGCTGCAAAATCATTCAGCAGCGTCACGCAAGGGATCTGCAATGCCGTTTCTAATTCGGCACCACTGACCCGCCAGCCCAAATTGGTGACCTGAGCCACTTGGTCAATCACAGGCCCCGGAATCCCCAGACAAGCCCGCTGTGGATGGGCAGGACTCTCCTTGAGGAACGTTTGCAAAAGAGTTGTCAAGTCAGGGAAATCGCGGCTGGCGTATTTCGCCCTGTGAAGCAAATGCCAATCACTGCCCACCACATCCCATAATTCGATGAGAGTTTTTGTGCCACCCACATCGGCGCCAAGTACAACGGTCATTGCCCACCCCTTGCTAACTCACGCTATGGGCTAACACTCGCTGCATCACGAGGGCGTAGGCATCCTCAATGGCGCCCAAATCTTGGCGAAAACGATCTTTATCGAGAATGCGCTTTTTAGGATCACTTTCATCTTGATTCCAGAGGCGGCAACTGTCGGGGCTAATTTCATCCGCTAAAAGAATCTCCCCCGTCGGACTGCGGCCAAACTCCAGCTTAAAGTCCACCAAGGTAATGCCACACTCCGCAAAAAAGCGACTGAGATGGGTATTGACGGCCAAGGCCATTTCCTTGATCGTTGCAACTTCCTCATCTGTAGCAATCTGCAATAGGCGCAGGCGATCGCCTGTAAGGAGCGGGTCACCAAGATCATCATTCTTGAGGTAAAACTCCACCAAGGGGGGATTGAGTTCTAATCCCAAGGGCAATCCCGTCTGCCGACAAAGGCTTCCCGCTGCCCGATTGCGCACCACCACCTCAAGGGGAATAATCTCTACTCGCCGAATGTGCATCTTGTTTGGCGCCACTTGGGCAATAAAATGGTTGGGGATGCCCTGAGCCGCTAGATACTGAAACAAATGGCTGGCGATCGCGCAGTTCATCACTCCCTTGTTTTGGATCGAGCCACGCTTCTGGGCATTAAAGGCGGTGGCCTCATCCTTGAACTCCGCCAGCAAGATGTCTGGATCCGCTGTGGCATAAATAATCTTTGCCTTGCCTTCGTACAAGGGAGAGAACTGAGTCATAAAAAGAGGTGCGTCTAAAAGCCAGATCTAGCCTAGCAAAGGCAGTCCCCCAATCCACAGCAGCTTGCTATAGGATAATCCCAATGGCTAAACCCCTCTTCGGCAAATTGGCATAGACTGACGGCAGGAGATAGATAGCGATGCCTCACTTCAGTAATCAACAGGCAAAAAAACTGGCAGAAATTGGTGCCTTCCTCCGCGAAAAGCGAGGGGAAGTGGGTCTAAGTCTTGAGGAGGTGGCCGCCAAAACGTTGGTGCGCCAGTCAATCCTTGCAGCCATTGAAAATGCCAACCTTGAGGAGTTGCCCGAACCCGTCTATACCCAAGGATTTATTCGCCGTTTTGCCGATGCCCTTGGCCTTGATGGCAAAAGTATTGCCGCCAATTTTCCAACAGTGGCTGACCCTGTGGAGCGCCCCGATAAACCCAGTCTTCCCAGGGGCGATATAGGTTGGCAGTTGCGCCCAATTCACCTCTACCTAATGTACTTTGCCCTCGTGGCAGCAGCAGTGGCTGGGTTGGCCTATCTCTTTCGTCCTCAAGCCCAAAGCATCACCGATTTAGCCCCCGCACCGACCCCTACCGCGTCCCCCAGCCCCACACCCACCCCCACAGCAGCGGCAACACCGACGCCCAGCCCCACGACCCCTGAAACGGTTGAGGTCAAGTTGTCCCTCTCCGATGCCTCGTGGCTCGAGGTGGAAGCCGATGGTCGAGTTGTCTATGCCGGTATTTTGGCGTCGGGAACAGAGCGCAGTTGGCAAGCCAAGGAACGTTTAATTGTCCGCACGGGGAATGCTGGCGCTGTCAAGGTGAGTGTCAATAATGGTCCGTCCCAACCGATGGGGCAACTGGGAGAAGTGACAGAAAAAGAATTTCTTGCTAGTCAGGCCACTTCAGAGAGGGCAACCACGTCAACAGCACCGGAGCGTACCGTTTCCAACTAGGTCACCCTCAATGGATGCAGCAACCACCTATCAAGTGGGGGGCAGTTTACCGACCACATCGGCAGTCTATGTCCGACGGCAAGCGGATGCGGATCTGTTGGCTGCCCTGACCGCTGGTGAGTTTTGCTATATTCTCAATTCGCGGCAAATGGGCAAATCCAGCTTGCGGGTGCAAGTAACACAGCAATTGATCACAATGGGGTACCGCTGTGCTGCCCTCGACATTACCAAAATTGGCAGCCAAAATATTCAACCCGAGCAGTGGTATGCCAGCTTTGTGGGTGCCCTCATTCAGGGATTTCAGTTAACTGATGTGGTCTCCTTGCGCGCTTGGTGGCGCGATCGCCAGCTGGTGTCACCCATTCAGCGCCTCAGTGATTTCGTAGAAACAGTGCTGCTTGCCCACACCCGTGAACCCCTTGTCATTTTTATTGATGAAATTGATAGTTTGTTGAGTCTGCCCTTTTCCACCGATGATTTTTTTGCTTGGATCCGCGCTTGTTACAACCAACGGGCAGATTATCCCGAATATCAGCGCTTAACCTTTGCTCTCTTTGGCGTGGCCACCCCCGATCAACTGATTCAAGATAAGCAACGCACCCCCTTTAACATTGGTTGTGCCATTGATTTACAGGGATTTACCCTTGCGGAAGCCACCCCCCTACTCAAGGGCATTGCCCATCTTAGCGACAACCCCGATCAACTCTTGGCGGAAATTCTCAATTGGACGGGTGGCCAACCCTTCTTGACCCAAAAGCTCTGTCGCCTGCTGCAACACCACGGGTCATTTATGCCGGCGTCAACCCTCTCCCATGAGTTAGCCCAGTTTGTCCAAGAGCATATCCTTCAGGATTGGGAGCGGCAAGATGAACCCGAACACCTCAAGACCATTCGCAATCGCTTGCTGGCCGATGAACAGCGCATCGGTCGTCTCTTGGGTCTCTATCAGCGGGTTTTAGAAACGGGGGGTATTCCCCTTGATGGCAGTAGTGAGCAGCGAGCCCTCGCTCTAACGGGATTGGTGTGCCAGCGCCAAGGCAAATTGCAGGTGTTTAACCCCATCTATGCCCAAGTTTTTGATGCCCAGTGGGTTGAGCAACAGTTGGCACAACTGCGCCCCTACAGTGAGGAGTTCCAAGCATGGCTGCGCTCTGGGGGCAGTGATAGCTCCCGTCTCCTGCGGGGACAAGCCCTTGAGGAAGCGTTGATCTGGGCCAGTGGCAAAAGCCTCAGTGATCTGGATTATCAGTATCTTTCTGCCAGTCAGGAGGCCAACCAGAAAGCGATTCAAGACACGTTACTGCTCGAGCGCCAAGAAAAGGAGACGATCAGTGCTGCCAACCGCATTCTCGAGGCAGCTCGCCAAAAAGCCAGTCGTCTGACCCGCCGCGCCCTCATGGCTCTTGGTATTGTTTCTGTGATTTCTCTGGGGGTAGCGGCAATTTTGGCAAAAACCTATGCAGATCTGCAAGCCTCCCAAGAAAGTCTAGCCCTTGAGCAAACCAGTAATGATCTTCTGGAACAGTTTCAAGCCCAAGAGTTACCCGCCCTTTTAGCAGGTATTGAGGCAGGACGCCACTTAAAACGACTGGTGGGCGATCGCCCCCTGAGTCAATACCCTACGACGCGCCCCCTCTTTGTGCTTAATTTTCTCCTCGATCACATTCAAGCCCGCAACCAATGGCAGAGTGACAATACCCCCCTGATGGCGGCCTTTTTGACGGCTGATGGTCAGCAGTTCAGCATTAGTGAAAGCGGCGTTGTCGAATTTTGGCGAGTGAACGGCGAGCGACTGAGTGCCCAGTCTTTGGAGATTGGCAATGTCAAACTGGCACGGATCAGCCCTAGGGGCGATCGCGTGGGTCTGCTCAATAATAAGGGCGAAATTTCCCTGTGGCGTGTCGAACTGCAAAAACTTATCTTTGAACGGCGTTTGCCTGCCTTACCGATCAATAACTTTCGCTTTAGTCCAGAGGGGCAGGAGTTGGCGGCCACCACAACTACAGGGGATATGCTGCGTTGGAGCCTTGAAGGGGAATTACTGGCCACTATTCCCACCCCTAGCCAGAGTATCAATAGCTTGAGTTATGCCATCAGGGGCGATCGCTTGGCCACTGCCGATGAAGAAGGCTGGATTCGGGTTTGGTCTCGTCAGGGGGAACTGCTCCAAGCATGGCAAGTCCAAGCCGATCTTCCCGTTCCCCAAACCAGTTTGACCTATCTCAGCAATGGCCAACTGGCGACGGTAGGCAAAGATGGCACCCTCCGCCTTTGGAACACCAAGGGGCAACAAATCAATCAATGGCGTGTCAGTGCAGCCCCAGTGTATTTTGTGGGTACGTCTCCTGTGGGCTATCGTCTATTGACCCTGAGCACAGATAACACGATGCGTCTGTGGCAGCCAACGGGTGAACTGATTGCTGAGTTGGGGAGTCATGAACGCCTGATCAATACTGTCAGCTTTAATGCAACGGGTTCAGTGCTCCTCAGTAGCGATCGCGGGGGGCAAATGACGTTATGGTTCCTCGATCATCACCGTACGGAACACTGGTTTGCCGATCAAGAAAGTATTTGGACAGTGGCCTTAGATTCCCAAGCAGCCACAGTGGTCACGGGGGGCAAAGATGGTCGTGTCAAGTACTGGCGACGGGATGGCACGCTCCTTGCCACAACCCCAGTTCTCGATCCTCAAGGCATCAACCAAGTGCTCTTTAGTCCCAGCGGCCAACGGGTGGCGATCGCCACCAAAGGGGGAAAATTAGTGATCTGGAACCTTGCGGATCGCTCCCAGCAAATCTGGCAACTGCCCATCGAGGCTACCCTCTACACCGTGTCCATGGATCCCCAACGACGGTACTTAGCCGCAGGCGATGAAAAAGGCACCATTTATCTTGTTGACCTCCAGCGGCCAGAGAACATTCAAAAGCGCAAAAGTGAAGGGGAAATTTGGAGCCTCAGCTTCCATCCGACACTCCCCCTGCTGGCGAGTACGGGGTCTGCGGGCACAATTGAGGTCTGGAATTTTGAGGGCGATCGCCTTGCCTATCGCCTGAACCCTGATGCAGGATGGCTGGCTAGCCTTGAATTTAGTGCCAACGGCCAATTCCTAGCGGCGGCTGGCGAAAGTGGCTCCGTCTATTTGTGGTCAATTCACGGCAAGAATGCCCCCAGCAACCCCCGTGTGTTTCGTGCTCACCAGCGCAGTATTGTCAGTCTCGGTCTTAGCCCCAATGGTGAAATGATTGCCACCGCCTCCCCCGATCGCAGTGTGCGGGTTTGGAACCAAAGAGGCCAGCTCATTACACTGATTGATCGTATTTCTGCCATTCCCTACAGCGTTGATGTGAGTGGCCAAGACGAACTTTATGTGGCGATTGGTACCGAGGATGACGAGGTCTTGATTAGCCCGCTGGCCACCCTAGGACAGTTATTAACCAGCGCCTGTGACTGGCTCAAGGACTACCGTCAACAAAATCCCGATGTTGCTCAAGCCTGTCCCTAAACGCTTGCAAGGGAAGCAAGGGGATTCGGAACCTCCTCGCTGGTGAATTGCCCCATCAGCACATACTCCAAGCGCAGCTTCAGCCACTGAATAAATTGCTGGTTGGTGGAGATAATGGCTGCGGCGGGCTGTGGACAACGCGCCTTCTGTTCAGCAAACTGGGGCTGCTCTAAAAACGCCGGCTCGGGCACCAGCCAAAAATCAATCTCTTTGCCTTGCTCCCGATAGTGACGCTGTCGCTCGCGAAACACTTCCTCAAGGGGTTCTTCCTCAGTCAAAAACTTTTTGCTTGCGAGAATGTAATAGTACGTCGCCATAGGGATCTATGCAAAACCACAACATATTCTATACAGTCCTCAGCTTAGCATAGGGGGAACCCCTGCCTCCATAACACTCTAGTTCTGAAGTTTTCTGAGGTTTCTGGTCGGAGCGATCGCTCTTCCTAGCCCATGCACCGCGACTCCCTCTTTTACCAACTGTTTGCCCAGCTGCCCCAGACCCTCTTTGACCTCTTGGGCAGAGACACGCCTCAGGGGTATCGTTTTGAGTCCGTGGAGCTGAAGCAAACGGCCTTTCGCATAGATGGCGTCTTCGTGCCCCCTGACCCCTCAGGAACCGTCTATTTCTGTGAGGTGCAGTTTCAGCGGGACAACACCTTCTACGAACGCTTCTTTGCGGAA